>JBDSZM010000456.1:0-7294 GCA_039925165.1 Burkholderiaceae bacterium | reverse complement strand
ACGAAGCCGAGCAGGATCACGACGCCCGTCGATCGGGCCAGGGTACGGAATCGGAAGGGCATGGACGGGGCTCGACGTGGGGGACGACGCGTGGCGGGTCGGGCTGCCGCGCGCGACAGTTGCACGCGATGAGCGCCACCGGGCAGTGGCGATCTGCGTGGCACTTTTGGCCGACTGCGCCGACGCTTCGAACCCTGTCGTCCGCTCACCGGACGAACCCCGGCGTCGCCTCGGTCTCAGCGCCGCTCTTCGGCGGCCACGTCGCCTTCACCGCGGCCGAGCAGACGCACTGGGACGGACCGCCGATGCGCTCGGCCACGCTGAGCCTCGGACGCGGGCTCGGCCCGCTGGCGTCGGTCAACGTCGTCGCGACGCGGCTGACCGGCGAGATCTGCGGCACGCGCCTCGGCCTGACCCTGGCCCGCAGCCTCGCCCTGCGGGCCGAGTAGGCGGCGACCGCCACAATCGGCGCTGCAGCCACTGCCCGCGCCGCGCTCCGGTGCGCCGATGCCATGTCCGAGCCTTTGCTGACCTACCGCGGGACCGTCTATCCCTGGCACTGCGATCACGTCGGCCACATGAACGTGATGTGGTACGTGGGCAAGTTCGACGAGGCGACCTGGCAGCTCTTCAACGCGCTCGGGCTGACGCCGACCACCCTGCGCGCCACGCAGCGCGGCATGGCGGCAGTCGACCAGCATGTGTCCTATCTGCAGGAGCAGCGCGCCGGCGACGTGGTGACGATCCGCTCGACGCTGCTCGAGCTCAAGCAGAAGAGCCTGCGCTTCACGCACGAGATGACCAACGACGACACCGGCGCGGTGGTGGCGCGCACCACCATCAAGGCGGTCCACCTGGACACGCAGGCGCGCCGCTCGTGCGCGTTCGAGGCCGCGGTCGTGCAGAAGGCGACGCCGCTGCTGGCGAGCGCCAGCGGTTCCGGCCCTGCGATGGACACGGTGCGCGCGGGCCCGACGCCGCGGCACGCCGGCTGACCGATGACGCCGTCGATTCCGGCACCCGCCGCCACGTCGGTCCGTCCGGGGGCGCTGCCGCCCGGCGCGCTGCTCGGCCGCTACCGCGACGACGGCGCGTATACCGACTGCTATGTCACCGATCTGCAGCACGCCGTCTCTCAGGCCGACTATGTCGAGGCGTTCTACGGCACAGCCCTGTTCAAGCTCGAACGCTGGCTGCTGGCGCAGGTGCTGGCACTGCCGTCGACCGACGCGCAGGCGCGCGAGCTGGCGGCCGGCACGCGCAGCGGGTTCGCCGCCTGGAAGGTCGAGGCGCGCACGCCCGACCAGTTGCTGCTGTGCGACGTGCGCGGGCGCACGCGTTCGTGGCTGATGAGCGCGCCGGTTGCGTCCGGCCTCGGTGCCGGCGGTTCGACGCGGCTCTACTTCGGCTCGGCGGTCGTGCCGGCAGCGACGGGCCGCGGCGGCCGACCGCGGATGGGCGGCGCCTTCCGCGCGCTGCTCGGCTTGCACCGGCTGTATGCACGCAGCCTGCTGCGCGCCGCCGCGGCCCGGTTGGCGCGGTCGGCCTGACGCCCGGGCCGACCCGGCGCAGCGACCGCCCTGCCGACGCCGGCGCACCGCCGCAACGCCCACCCGAGCCATCTGCCAAACTGGCCTTCCCGCCACTGACTCCACCCCGCCATGCCCGCGATCTGGAAACAACCCGAGCGTGCCAGCGTCGCGGCACTGACCGAGATTCACGTCGGCACGACCGTCGCGCACCTGGGCATCGAGTTTCTCGAGGTCGGGGACGATTTCATCCGCGCCCGCGCGCCGGTCGACGACCGCACCCGCCAGCCGGTGGGGATCCTGCACGGCGGCGTGTCGGTGCTGCTGGCCGAGACGCTGGGCTCGTGCGGTGCGGCCTTTGCGTCGCCGGCCGGGCACCGCGCGGTCGGCCTGGACATCAACGCCAACCACCTGCGCAGCGTGAGCGAAGGCTGGGTCACCGGCACCGCGCGGCCCGTGCACATCGGCCGCTCGACGCACGTATGGCAGATCGAACTGCAGGACGAGCAGGGACGCCCGACCTGCGTCTCGCGGATCACGATGGCGATCCTCGCGCCGACCGAACGCACGGGCGGCTGAAGGATGGCGTGGCTCGCCGACGCGGTGCTGATGCTGCACGTGGCGATCGCCGTCTTCGTCGTCGGCGGGCTGGTGCTGACCCTGGCCGGCAACTGGCGCGGCTGGCGCTGGGTCAACCGGGTCGGCTTGCGCGTTGCGCACGCGCTGGCGATCGCGGTCGTCACCGCCGAGGCCTGGCTCGGTCTCGAGTGCCCGCTCACGACACTCGAGCAAGCGCTGCGGGTCGGTGCCGGCGCCGCGACCTACGACGGCGGCTTCATCGCGCACTGGCTGCAGCGGCTGCTGTACTACGCCGCGCCGCCGGAGGTCTTCCTCGTCGGGTACACGCTGTTCGCCGCCGCGGTGCTGGCGACGTGGTGGCGCTATCCGCCGGTGCGCCGCCGACCCGTCGGCGACGCGCACGGGCGCTGACGCGGGCGGCGCAGGCAAGACTGCCGACGCGTGTATTCGTTTCTGGAGGTTCGGACGTTATCTGCCAGCCCAGGCGGCGGATCGGCTCGGGCACCCACCTAACAATCCCGCCCTGCCGCGTTGTCGGATCACTCCAACGGCGCGTCGCGGCGACCGTCGCCAGAAAAGAACGTCCGGAGATTTCCATGAAAAAACTCATCAGTGCACTGGCTTTCCTGTTCATCGCCGGCAGCGCCTTTGCGCAAGCTGGCAGCGCCGTCAAGGAAAGCGGCAAGGCCACCGCCGAGACCGCCAAGCAAGCCACCGAGAACGTCAAGGGCGCGATGACCGGCGAGCCGGCCAAGACCGTCCACAAGACCAAGGCCAAGGTCCACAAGGCCAAGGCCAAGCGACACGGCGCCAACGCCAAGGCCGCCGCCAAGGAAGCCGTCAAGTAATCGGTGCCACCCGGCCGGTGCCCGCACCGGCCGTGCGAGGTTCACGCGTTCAGTTCGATGCCTTGATGAGCCACCCCGATGCCGATGGGATCGGGCGCGCGTTCATCGGGTACAAGCGCGAGCAGATCCGGATCGGCTCGGCCGCCACCGCCACCGGCGCCTTCAGCACCATGCAGCGCACGCCTTCGCCCCATGGCGGCGTGGTGAGCGAGCCCGTGCAGGTGAAGTAGGTGGGCTCGGGCGGCAGCCGGTCGCTCATGTCGAGCGTGCCGCGGGCAGCAACTCCCTCGCCCTGCGCGAGCGGCAGGTTGTTCCAGACCTGCTGCGCCACCGCATGCGCCCGCCGGCGGGCAGGCAGCACCGCGACCACCGCCAGCCGGCCGTCCCGGTCCCTGTGCACGAGGTGCGCCACCCTCTCGGACTGGCGACCGTTGACGCGCTCCTGCGACGGTCGGTGGAGGTGAAACTGGACCCGCTCGTCGCGGCGCCCGCCGACCTCGATCCAATGGCCCGGCGCCAGGTTGACCTGCACCGTGTGACCGGTGTCGATGACGCCGAAGCCGCTCGGCCGGTCGTCGAAGCGCACCGGCTCCAGGTCGACCCGGATGCCGTCGCGGACGTCGATCGGGCTTTGCGGGGTGCCGGTCGAGCACTTTGAATCCGGGCTTCAGCGGGCCCCGGGCCGGCGGGCGCCGGCGGCGTTGCCGGCGTAGCCCCACTGCGCGGCAGGGTTCGCGACGCGCCCGGCGTCGCTCGTCGAAGACACCCGTCGCGGCCCGCTGCGCGGCGTCACCGCGGCGACGTGCCGGCATCGAGCGGCCGCCGTGGCGTGCGAGCGCCGCGCTCAGTCGCCGCGCAACGCGAGGACGTGCTCGGCCACCGCGGCCAGGCTGTCGAACAGGCGGTCCGGTCCGGCCTGCGCCACCGGCACCCCGGCGTTGTAGCCGTAAGGCACGGCCCAGGCGTGCACCCCGGCGTTGCGCGCGGCCTGCACGTCGATGCTCGAATCGCCGACGTGGGCCGTGCGGTCGAGGGGGGTGCCGAAGTGACGCGCCACGTGCTGCAGGACGCGCGCGTCGGGCTTGGCCTGCGCCAGCGTGTCACCGCCGACGACCAGCCCGAAGGCGTCGGCCAGGCCGGTCGCCTGCAGCACCCGGTGCGCGTGGCGGGCCTCCTTGTTGGTCACGCAGGCGACGTGCACGCCGGCCGCGCGCAACCGCGCCAGCGCGTCCAAACAGTCGGGGTAGGGACGGGCCAGCAGGCCGGTGACAGCGGCGTAGTGGTGGTCCATGCCGTCGAGCAGCGCCTGCAGCGGCACCCGCTGCGCGAGGGCGGCGTCATCGGCCACGCAGCGCGCGTACAGCCGGCGCATCAGCGCCTGCGCACCCGCGCCGATCAGCAGCGCGATCTCGTCCGGTCGGCGGCGCGCAACGGCGTGCGCCTCGAGCGTGCGGTTGACCGCCTCGGCGATCTCGGTCGCGGTGTCGACCAGGGTGCCGTCGAGGTCGAAGCTGACGAGGTCGATGCGGGGGCGGGTGGCGTTCAAGGCGAGGCGGTCCGTGCGAGGTCGGGGGTCCGGCGGGCGAGCCGGTCGGGATCGGCCTGCGCAGGCCCGGCGCGGCTCGGCACCTGACCCGCGCGGGGTGGTTATGCCGGGCCATCGTAGCCGCCGCGGACCCTGGCCACGTCGGCTTCAGGCCAGACGCGCCGCCGCGCGCGCTGCCGGGGAGGTTCGCACACGCTGCCGCACAATTCGGCGATGCTGCAACTCCACTACTTTCCCGGCAACGCCAGCTTCACGCCGCACGTGCTGCTCGAGGAGCTCGGCGTGCCTTACGAGCTGAAGCTGGTCGATCGCGCGCGTCAGGCCCACAAGTCGCCCGACTACCTGCGGCTCAACCCGAACGGGTTGATCCCGGTGCTGGTCGACGGCGAGCTGGTGCTGTACGAGACCGCGGCGATCTGCCTGCACCTGGCCGACCGGCACCCGCAGGCGGCGCTGGCCCCGCCGCTCGGCAGCCCCGAGCGCGCCCACTTCTACAAGTGGCTGGTGTGGCTGACGAATACCGTGCAGGCGCGCCTGTTGCACTACTTCTACGGCGAGCGGCTGGTCGATGCCGACAACGTGCTGGCCGCGGCGCAGGTCAAGGCCCATGCCGAAGCCGATATCGGCACCATGCTGGACCAGCTCGACGCCCAACTGGCGCAGCACGGCGGGGCGTGGTTGCTCGGACCCACCTACAGCGCGGTCGACGCGTATGCCCTCATGCTGTGCCGCTGGACGCGGGCGTTCGCGCGCCCTGCGCGCAGCCTTCCGCACCTCGGGCCGTACTTGCAGCGCATGCTCGCGCGGCCCGCCGTGCAGCGGGTGTTCGAGCAGGAGATGCTGGCCGAACCCAAGGTCTGAGCGGGCGCTGGCCCGCGCCTAAAGAAAAAGGGCGCCAGTCCGTCTGGCGCCCTTCGCGTTGATCGTCCTCGTCGGTCCGGGCGTGAGCACCGGTCTGTGGATCTGCTCTGTCTGCCACGGCGACATCCGGTGCCGCGCGCGTGTCTCCCCAGCTCCCTCCCGCGATCCACCGCACCGTTTCGGTGTCGAAAACCGCATCGGCTGCGACTGTAGGTCGGCCGTCCGACGCACCGCCTAGGGCTTACCCGGGCGATCGCCGCGCCTCACGCCGGGCCCTGGGATGTCCACGGCGACCCGCGTGCCCGCGCCGGGGCGGCTCACGACCTGCACCGAGCCGCCGTGCAGTTCGGCGATGCGCTTGACGATGGCCAGGCCGAGCCCCTTGCCGCCCTCGCCGGTGGCGGGCGCCACGCTGGCCCGGCTCTGGAAGAAGCGGTCGAACAGGTGCGGCAGGTCGGCCGCGGCGATGCCGGGACCGGTGTCGGCCACGCTCGCTTCGAGACCGCCCTCGGGCCGGGCCTGCGCCGCCAGCGTGATGCGCGCGCCGGGCGGGCAGAACTTGAGCGCGTTGTCGAGCAGGTTGGCCATCGCCCGCTCGAACAGCTCGACATCAAGCCGCGCCACCGGCGGGGCCCGCGGATCGGGTTCGACGGTCTCGATCGCCACCCCTTGCCGGGCGGCACGCTCGGCGAAGCGCAGCGCGATCGCATCGAGCAGCTCAGCCGCGTCGACGGTCTCGAGATGCAGCGCGTAGGCCGGTTCGTCCAGCCGCGCCAGGTCGCCGAGCGACCGCACCAGCCGTGCCGCGTTGCGGGTGTTGCGCAGCGCGATCTCGACCATCCGCTGGTCCTCGGCACGCCCGGCGGGGGCGGCATCGACACCGGCCCAGCGGCGCTCGAGCGTCTCGAGGCAGGCCACCGTCGCGGTCAGCGGCGAGCGCAGGTCGTGCGACAGGTTGCTGACGCCTTCGCGCCGGAACTGGTCGAGCCGGCGCAGCGCCGCCCACTGCCGGTGCAGCGCGTCGAGCAGCATCGCGAAGGCCGCCGTGAGCTGGCCGAACTCGTCCCGGCTCGGCGCCGGCAACAGGCGCTGCGAGGCACCGGCCTGGTCCGGATCGAGTCCGCGCTGCGACAGCCGCGACACCGCCTGCGTGAGCGCACGCAGGGGCCGGGTCACCGAGCCGATGACGAGGGCTGCCAGCAGCGTGGTGACGCCGACGATCGCCGCGATGGCGAGCAGCGCCGGCCACGCGAACGAGCGTCGCAGCGCCTGCCAGCTCGAGTCGGGCAGATCGGTCTTGTGGCCGACGAAGTAGAGGAAGCCCGGGCCGCCGTTGACCGCGCGCGCCGCGATGACCGCATCGGCGTCCATGCGCTCGGGATCGTCGCCCATCACGTAGGGCATGCTGTCGTGGGCACCCGCGGCCGCCGCGCTGGCCGCCCGCTGCACCGGCGCCAGCGCGACCTTGAAGCCCGCCGCCAGGCGTGCCTGGCCGGTGCTCGACAGCACCGCGCCCTGCGCGTCGAGCAGATAGAGCTGCGCGTCGGGCTCGTAGAGCACCAGGTTGCGCAACCACAGGTTGAAGACGGCTGGCTCGCGCCGGTGGCGCTCGGCCAGGTCGGCGTCCTCGGCCGTGATGCGGGCCAGAAAGGCGTTGGCGCGCTGGTAGGTGGTCTCGTGCTCCAGGCGCTGGAACGCGAGCAGCACCGTGACGATGACCAGCAGCGCGGTGACCAGCCCGGCGGCGACCATCGTCAGCGCGATCTTCAGGCGCACGCTCACGGCGCGGCCCGGTCGCGTCCGTGGCCCGTGTCGGCGCGCCGCATCCGCGGGCCGGGCTCACGGTGCATCGCGCATCTTGTAGCCGGCACCGCGCACGGTGAGGATCAACTGCGGGCGCATCGGATCGGCCTCGAGCTTGGCGCGCAACC
>JBDSZM010000455.1:0-5662 GCA_039925165.1 Burkholderiaceae bacterium | reverse complement strand
CCGCTGCAGGTGATCATTCCCGAAGGCTCGATGCTCAACCCACGCCATCCGGCGTCGGTCGTGGCCGGCAACGTCGAGACCTCGACCTGCATCACCAACGCGCTCTACGGCGCGCTGGGTGCGATGGCCGCAGGCCAGTGCACGATGAACAACTTCACCTTCGGCAATGCGCGCCACCAGTACTACGAGACGATCTCGGGCGGCAGCGGCGCCGGGCCGGGCTTCGACGGCACGAGCGTGGTCCAGACCCACATGACCAATTCGCGCCTGACCGACCCGGAGGTGCTGGAATTCCGCTTTCCGGTGCGGCTCGAGAGCTATGCGATCCGCGCCGGCTCGGGCGGCGCAGGTGCCTGGCATGGCGGCGACGGCGGCGTGCGCCGGGTGCGCTTCCTCGAGCCCATGACTGCGTCGATCCTGTCGAACGGGCGCGTGCGCGGGGCCTTCGGCATGGCCGGCGGCGCCGACGGCGCACCGGGCATCAACCGGGTCGAGCGCGCCGATGGCCGGATCGAAACACTGGCCCACATCGGCTCGGCCGAGATGGCGGCCGGCGATGTTTTCGTGATCGAGACGCCGGGTGGCGGCGGCTACGGCGAGCCGGCCGGCGCGACCGGTGCAACACCACCCGCCTGACCGCCCCGGCGCTCGTGCCGCGCCCCGGCCGCGCCTGCCAACGCTGCGCTCAGCGCACCACCAGCACCGGCAGCTTGGTGTGCGTCAGCACCTTCTGCGTCTCGCTGCCCAGCAGCAGCGCGGAGACGCCGCGCCGGCCGTGCGAGGCCATCACGATCAGGTCGCAGCCGGTGCGCTCGGCGTGTTCGATGATGGCTTCCCAAGGGTGCAGGGCCTCGACCGTGTGCGACTCGCAGTTCACCCCGGCGGCCTGGCTCGCGGCCACGACCTCCGACACCCGTTGCAGGGCGATGCGCTGCTGCGCGTCGTAGAACTCCTGCGGCGGCGTGGGTTGCATCTCGGAGATCGCGCTGTAGGGGAACGGCTCCTTGACGCTGATGGTCAGGAGTTGCGCATTGAGCGAGCGGGCGAGCGCGATGCCGGTCTTCACGGCCTTGTTCGTGATGTCGGAGCCGTCGGTGGGAACCAGGATGCGTTGGTACATGACCCTCTCCTCTAAGTTGCGGAAGATTCCGTCCCCGCCAGTGTTGGGCTGCGAGGCAGGCCGCTCCTTGCGCTGGGTCAAGGAAGCCGCCTCGGCGCACAGGGCAAGCCGGCCATCGGCGGGCCGGACTCAGCCGCGGGCGACCGGCCGCGCCGGGTCGGCCGACCATTCGCTCCACGAGCCCGGGTAGAGGGTCGAACCGTGCCAGCCCGCGTGCTCCATCGCCAGCAGGTTGTGGCAGGCTGTCACGCCGGAGCCGCACTGGTGGACGATCTCGGCCGCCGGTCGCCCAGCGACCAGCGGCTCGAATTCGCTGCGCAGGACGTCGGCCGGCTTGAAGCGGCCGCCGGCGGCGAGGTTGTCCTTGAAGCAGCGGTTGAGCGCGCCCGGGATGTGGCCCGCGACCCGGTCGAGCGGCTCGACGTCGCCGCGAAAGCGCTCCGGCGCGCGGGCGTCGATCACGCGCCAGCGGCCCAGGCCCTCGGCCATCTGCCCGACCTCGATCCACGCCAGCAGCGGCGTGCGGGCCGGGTAGGCGGGCAGCGACGCCGTACGGGCATCGGGGCCGTCGGCCGGCGGCTCGGTCGTGGTCGCGCCGCCGGCCTCGGTCCAGGCTGCGAGGCCGCCGTCGAGCACGGCCACGTCGGCGTGGCCCATCCAGCGCAGCATCCACCACAGCCGCGCGGCATAGACGCTGCCCTGGCGATCGAGCACGACGACCGGCCGGTCGGGCGTGACGCCGGCACGCGCCAGCGTGGCCGCGAATGCGCGGCGGTCGGGCAGCGGGTGCCGCCCGTGGAAGCGCCCGGCCGCGTCGGTCTGCGGCCCCGACAGGTCGCGCTCGAGGTGCAGGTAGACCGAGCCGGGCAGCCGGCGTGCCTGCCAGGCCCGCTCGCCGGCCGTCGGCTCGGCGAGATCGAAGCTGGCCTCGATCACGACCGGTGGCCGGGGGCCGGCGAGGGCGGCAGCGAGTTCGGCGGCGCTCGTCAGGGGGTGCGTGGCGGCAGGGTTCATCAGGCGGTCTCCGGAGGGGTCTTGGCGAGGTCGGCCGGGGCGGACTGGTTGCGCAACAGGGTCGCGCACAGGCCCGCGACGATGATGAGCGCCATGCCGGCCAGCGCCAGGCCGGTGATGCGATCGGCGAACAGCAGCACGCCGTAGCCATACGAGAACGCGATGCCGAGGTACTGCAGGCTCGCGTTGACGAGCGGCGTGCCGGTCGAATAGGCGCGCGTCATCATCATCTGCGCCACCGTCGCCAGCACGCCGACGCCCAGCAGCAGCGCGCCCCCGCGCAGGGTGTGCGGGCTGAAGCCGGTCCACAGCGTCATGAGCGCGCCGGCGACGACGCCGCCGAGCGAGAAGTAGAAGACGATCCGCGCCTCGGGCTCGCCGGCACGGCCGAGCGCGGCGACCTGCAGGTAGGCGGTCGCGGCGACCATGCCGGACAGCAGCCCGGCCAGGCCGTGCCAGAGCTGCTCCTGCTCGAGGGTCGGGCGCAGGATCATCGCCACGCCGGTGAAGCCGAGCAGGATGGTCGCGATCAGCCGGCTATCGATGCGCGAACTGCCGAGCATGACCGCGCCGCCCAGCAGGAAAAGCGCCATCCAGACCGACGACATGTAGTTGAGCGTCATCGAGGTCGCCAGCGGCAGTGCGGCCAGCGAGTAGAACCACAGGCACAGCGAGATCACGCCCGACAGACTGCGCCAGAAGTGCATCGCCGGCAGCGTTGTCCGTAGCGAGCCGCCACGCAGGCGCACCAGCGCTGCGACCATCGTCATGCCGAGCAGGCTGCGGTAGAAGACCAGCTCGCCGGCGGTGTACTGGGTCGAGGCAAGCTTGACGCACACTCCCATGGTCGCGAAGAGGAACGAGGCCGCGACGATCAGCCAGGGCGCCGACATGCGGCGCCGCTCGACCACCGGGGTCTCAGGCACCGCCGTCCATGGCGCGCCGGTACCACTCGTGGAAGTGCTGCATGCCGTCTTCCATCGGGCTCTGGTACGGACCCGCCTCGTCGTCGCCACGCTCCATCAACGCGTGACGCCCGGCGTCCATGCGCAGCGCGATCTCGTCGTCCTCGGCGCAGGTCTCCCAGTAGGCGGCCTGCTGCGCCTCGACCAGTTCGGGCTCGAACGCGGCGACCTCTTCGGGGTAATAGAACTCGACCAGGTTGAACGTCTTGCGCGGTCCCTTCGGGATCAGCGTGGACACCACCAGCACGTGCGGGTACCACTCGACCATCACGCCCGGGTAGTAGGTGAGCCAGATCGCACCCTTGCGCGGCGCCTCGCCGCCGCGGAAAGCCAGCAGCTGGTCGTGCCAGCGGCGATAGGCCGGCGAGCCGGCCTTGATCAGCTCGTTGTTGGCGCCCACCGTCTGCACCGAATGGCGCGGGCCGAACTCCCAGCGCAGATCGTCGCAGCTGACGAACTGGCCGAGGCCGGGGTGGAACGGGCCGACGTGGTAGTCCTCGAGGTAGACCTCGATGAAGGTCTTCCAGTTGTAGTCGCACTCATGCAGCTTGATCCCGCCCAGCACATGGCCACTGAAGTCGAGATCGGCGCGTGGTCCGATGGCGCCCAGGTCCTGCGCCACCCGCGGTCGGCCTTGCGTGCCGGCCGGGGCCTCGAAGACCATGCCGTTCCAGGTCTGGATCGGATAGTTGCGCAGGTTCAGGCAGGGATCGTCGGCGAAATGCGGCGCACCGATCAGCTCGCCCGACAGGTCGTAGGTCCAGCGGTGTAGCGGGCAGACGATGTTGCTGCGGGTATTGCCGCGACCCTTGAGCATCACCGCCTGGCGGTGCCTGCACACATTCGAGATCAGCTCGACACCCGCCGGCGTGCGCACCAGCGCGCGGCCTTCGCCTTCCTGCGCCAGCGCGAGATAGTCGCCGAGCTCGGGCACCGCGAGCTCGTGGCCGACATAACGCGGCGCGTGCCGGAACAGCGTCGCCATCTCGCGCTCGAACAGGGCGGCGTCGAAATAGGCCTGGACCGACAACTGAGAGCGACTGCGCTCGAGGATTTCAAGGGTGTCGCTCAGGTCCGCCATGACCCCGGGGTCTCCAGATGTGGGCCGGCGCCCCAGTACGTGGCCTCGGCGGGTGAACGGCCGAAGCGGCCGTCGAACCGGACGTCTTTCAACGTGCCGGGGTTGCACTTTCCTACCCCTGCGCGGGGATGGCGATTGTAACGTCGGCCCCCCGGTGCCCCTCGGACGGGCACCTGCGCGCACAGCCAGACATGGTGCCGGCAGGCAGGGGTTCAAGACGCCGGGCTGACTACAATCGAGGTTTCACGTTCCGAAATGTCCATCCGTTCGAACCCGTCCCAGCCGGCCGCCGATCCCGCGAACTACGAAGAGGCCCTGGCCGAGCTCGACGGCCTGGTCGTCGACATGGAAGCGGGCCAGTTGCCACTCGATCGACTGCTGGAGAACTACAAGCGCGGTGCCCGGCTGCTCGACTACTGCCGGGCCCGGCTCGAGGCGGTCGAGCAGCAGGTGAAAGTGGTCGAGGACGGCCTGCTCAAGCCCTGGAACCCCGCATGAACCGTGCCGAGTTCGAGACCTGGAGCCAGCGCTCGCTCGACGCCGTCGAGTCGTGCCTGGACCAATGGGTGCCGCGAGATGCGCCGGCCGGCCTGGGTTCGGCGATGCGCTACGGGGTGCTCGACGGTGGCAAGCGGGTGCGCCCGCTGCTCGTGCTCGCGGCGTCCGAGGCGGTCGCCGGCACGCGCGACGCCGCCCTGCGCGCCGCCTGTGCGGTCGAGCTCATCCATGCTTATTCGCTGGTCCACGACGACATGCCGTGCATGGACGACGACATCCTGCGACGCGGCAAGCCGACTGTGCACGTGCGCTACGGCGAGGCGCAGGCGATGCTGGCCGGCGATGCGATGCAGGCGCTCGCGTTCGAGGTCCTGACCCCGGCGCAGGGCGTCCCCTATCCGCTGCAGGCCCGGCTGTGCTCGCTGCTCGCGCGGGCCGCGGGCCACGCCGGAATGGCGGGCGGGCAGGCGATCGACCTTGCGAGCATCGGCTTGCCGCTGGACGAGCAGACACTGCGCGACATGCACCACCGCAAGACCGGTGCCCTGTTGCAGGCCAGCGTGCTGATGGGTGCGGCCTGCGGCGACGTCGATGCGACGGGCTGGTCGGCCTTGAGCGACTACGGTGACGCCATCGGCCTCGCGTTCCAGGTCGTCGACGACATCCTCGACGTGACCCAGGAGTCGCACACGCTCGGCAAGACTGCGCGCAAGGATGTCCGCGCCAACAAGCCGACCTATGTCACCGTGCTCGGCCTCGACGCCGCGCGCCGGCATGCCGACGCCTTGCGCGACCAGGCCCATGCGGCCCTGCAGCGCAGCGGCCTGCGCGACGTCTCGTGGCTCGGCTTGCTGGCCGACAAGGTCGTCGAGCGCGACAACTAACCGCCACCCACGTGCCCGAAGTGCCCATGACTCCCTTGCTGCTCCACAAGATCGACAGCCCCGCCGACATGCGCCGGCTGTCCCGCCTCGAGCTCAAGCA
>JBDSZM010000454.1:0-11571 GCA_039925165.1 Burkholderiaceae bacterium | reverse complement strand
GCGATGTCTGGGGCTATGTGAGCCTCGGCTACTTCAAGCAACGGCTGAAAGAGGGCGAGGTCGGCTCGTCGACCATGCCGCACAAGGTCAACCCGATCGACTTCGAGAACGCCGAGGGCAACTTCGGTCTCGCCAACGCGCTGCTGGTGCACCTGTCGCAAAAGCTGCCGATCAGCCGCTTCCAGCGCGATCTGACCGACAGCACGGTGCTGCGCAACATGGGCGTGGCGCTCGGCTACACGCTGCTTGGCTACGAGGCGCTGGCGCGCGGCCTCGCAAAGCTCGAGGTAAATCCCGAGGCGCTGGCGCGCGATCTCGACGCGGCCTGGGAGGTGCTGGCCGAGCCGATCCAGACGGTGATGCGGCGCTACCGGCTGGCCAATCCCTACGAGCGGCTGAAGGCGCTGACGCGCGGCAAGTCGATCACCCGCGAGGCGATCGCCGAGTTCATCGGCACGCTCGAGATCCCGCCGGCCGAGCGCGAGCGGTTGCTGGCGATGACGCCGGCCGGATACACCGGCCTCGCGGCCGAGCTGGCGCGGCGCGTCGGCAGCGAGCCGGCGCAACCGGTGCCGCCGGCGAGCCGCGCCAGACCGGCGCGCGCGGCGAAGGGGGCGGGGGCGGCATGAACTTCATCGACCTGCTGCGCCGCGCCGAGCAGCGCCACCAATCGCTGTTGTGCGTCGGCCTCGACCCCGAGCCGGCCAAGTTTCCGCACCCCTGGGCCGGCGATGTGACCCGCCTCTACGACTTCTGTGCCGCCATCGTCGATGCGACGCACGACCTGGCGATCGCCTTCAAGCCGCAGATCGCCTACTTCGCGGCGAACCGCGCCGAGGACGCGCTGGAGCGCCTGATCGCCCACATCCACCGGGTCGCGCCCGACGTGCCGGTGATCCTCGACGCCAAGCGCGGCGACGTCGGCTCGACCGCCGAGCAGTACGCCCGCGAAGCCTTCGAGCGCTACCGGGCCGACGCGGTGACGCTGTCGCCGTTCCAGGGCCTGGACTCGATCGAGCCCTACATGCGCTACGACGGCAAGGGCCTGTTCCTGCTGTGCCGCACCTCCAACCCGGGCGGCTCGGAACTGCAGGCGCAGCGGCTCGAATCGGGCGAGTTCCTGTACGAACATATCGCGCGACTGGCGCAGGGACCGTGGCAGGCGGCCTACAAGGGCGGCGGGCAGCTCGGCCTGGTGGTGGGCGCAACCTATCCGGATCAGATTGCCCGGGTGCGCGCGATGGCGCCGACGCTGCCGCTGCTGATCCCCGGCATCGGTGCGCAGGGCGGCGACGCTGCGGCCACCGTGCGCAGCGGCTGGCGCGGGCACGCCGGCGTCACCACCGGCGCGATCCTGGTCAATGCCTCGCGTTCGGTGCTGTACGCCGGGCGCGCCACCGATTTCGCCGCCGCTGCCCGGGCCGCGGCGATCGCGACCCGGGATGAACTGGCGCGGGCGCGCCGGGCCTGAACCCGCACCGATCGGTGCCCCTGCGGCACCGAACTGGCGGGGCGTTACCCCGCTTCACCGGGCTTCGTGGGGAATTGGCCGGCCTAGCATCGGCGGGCAATCCGCCCTGCGCGCCTTGTTGGCGCCTGGCACACCCTCCACCCTCACAGGCGCTGCATGACTGTCGACTCCGTCGACCTGGCTCGAGACCTGCCGCCGAACCCGGCTGCGGCGCCGGCGTGGGGCGGCGGTGTCGTGCGCCGCGTCTACGCGCTGCTGGCGTGGCTGGCCGGCCTGGCCGCCGTCGTTCTGGTGCTGATGCCGGCCGGCCGCACCGCGGTTGCGCCGGTCCCGCTGGCTGGCGCGTTGCTGGCCTATGCGGCCTGGTGCGGCTGGACGGCCCGGGTCGGCCATCGGCGCGGCGGGGCGCCCGGATTCACGCTCTTCGCCGCTGCGGCCGGCGCCATCGGCGGCGCCGGCGCGCTCGGCCTGGCCTTCGGCGCCGATGTGCGCCACCCCGGACTCGGCCTGGCGCCGCTGCTGGTGGCGCTGCTGTGCGCGCTCGGCGGGCGCGGCTGGGGCGCGGCACTGGCGGCGCTGACGCTGGCGGCGATGCTCGGCGTGACGCTGGCGCTCGACCTCTCGTGGCTCTGGGTCGGCGCACAGGCGCTGGTGCTGGCGCTCGCCGTGCTCGCGGGTCGGGGCGTTGCGCGATTGCTGGCCCGGCAAGCCGCGACCATTGCCGCGCACGAGGCGCGCTGGCACAGCTGGCGCAGCGTCGCCGCCGACCTCGAATGGGAATCCGACGCACAGTTTCGCTACACCCGCGTCGTCGACGCTGACGACCGGCTCGACGGCGCCGCCGGCGTGCTGCGGCTCGACGCCACGCCATGGGAGATCGAGGCCTTCGAGCTCGGCGAGGACGCGGTCGATGCGCTGCGCGCCGACATGGAAGCGCATCTGCCGATTACCGACCTGCTGCTGACACGCCGTGACGCCGGCCGGCCGACGCACTCGATGCGGCTGTCGGGCGAGGCGCGCTACGCCGACGACGGCAGCTTCGCCGGCTACTGGGGCGTCGGCCGCGACGTCAGCGCCGAGCTGCGCTGGCGCGACCAGGCGAGCGCGGCCGAAGCGCGCTTTCGCGACCTGTTCGAGCGCTCGCCCTCGCCGCTGGTGCTGCTGCGCAAGGGCATGGTGCTCGATGCCAACGATGCCGCGGTGCGCATGTTCGGCTTCAGCGACCTGGAGGCGATGCACGGCTTCATGCTGGCCACCCTGTACCCCGACGGGCCGATGCGCGAAAGCGCGACGCGGCGCGCGGCGCAGCTCGAGGAAGCGCCGGTCGGCGAGTCGGTGCCGGTGGCCGACCACACCATGCACGCCCTCAATGGTCGGGTCATCAGCGTGCAGTCGACCGGGGTGCGGGTCGACATCGACAGCGGCCCGGCGCTGCTGGGCATCTATTTCGACAGCACCGGGCGCAAGGCGGTCGAGCTGGCGCTGCGGCGCTCCGAGACGATGCTGCTGCAGCTGTTCGCGACCGTGCCGGACGTGATGACGCTGGCCGACCTGGCGACCGACCGCTACACGATGGTCAACCCGAGCTTCAGCCGACTCTTCGGCCACGCCTCGCACGAGGCGCTCGGCCGCACCGCGACCGAGCTCGGCCTGTGGTCGACACCCGGCGATCGCGAGCGGCTGCTCGAGGCGCTCGGCCCGCAGGGCAGCGTGCGCGACCTGCGCATGGTGCTGCTCGAGAAGTCGGGCCGGCCGGTGACGATGCGGCTGTCGGCGGCACGCTTCACGGTCAACGAGCGCGACTACCTGGTGGTCAGCGCGCGCGACGTGACCGAGACCGAACGCGCCGAGCTCGAGCACCAGGCGATCCTGCAGCGCGCCTCGGTCGGTATCGCCTTCACCCGCCGCGGTGCCTTCGTGCGCGCCAATTCGAAGTTCGAGCGCATGTTGGGTTGGGAACCCGACACGCTGCCGGGCCAGCCCGGCTCGGTGGTCTGGCGCGATGCCGACGAATATGCCGAGGTGAGCCGGATCGCGATCCCCCTGTTCGGTCGCGGCGAGGCCCTCGAGCTCGAACGCGAGGTGACGCGGCGCGACGGCAGTCGGTTCTGGGCCCGCATCCGCGCCCAGGTCGTGGACCCCAACGACCCGGGCGGCGGCGGCACCGTGTGGATCGCCGAGGACATCACCGAACGGCGCCAGATCGAGCAGGCGCTGGCCGCCGCGCGCGACGCCGCCGAGGCCGCCAACCGCGCCAAGAGCGCCTTCCTGGCCAACACCAGCCACGAGATCCGCACCCCCCTCAATGGCCTGCTCGGGCTGGCCCGGCTGGCGATGCAGCCGCAGCTCGAGGCGGCGCGACGCCAGCAGTACCTGGCGCAGATCTTCGACAGCGCGCAGAGCCTGGCGGCCATCATCTCCGACATCCTCGACCTGTCGAAGATCGAGGCCGGCAAGGTCGCCCTCGAGCACGTCGCCTTCGGCCTGCGCGAGATGGTGACGGCCGTGCACCACGCCTATCGCGCACTGGCCGACGTGAAGGGCCTGGAGATGGCCCTGGTGATCGACGAGGACGTGCCGGCCACGGTCGGCGGAGACCCGGTGCGGCTGCGCCAGATCCTCGGCAATTTCGTCAGCAACGCGCTCAAGTTCACCGAGCGCGGCCGGATCGTGCTGGCGGCACGGCGCGGCGCGCGGGATCTGGTCCGGCTGAGCGTCACCGACACCGGGCCCGGCATCGACGCGCCGACCCGGGCGCGCCTCTTCCAGCCGTTCATGCAGGCCGACGAATCGACCACGCGGCGCTACGGCGGAACCGGACTCGGCTTGTCGATCTGCCGCGAGCTGGCGCTGCTGATGGGCGGCAGCGTGGGCGTCGACAGCGAACCGGGGCGCGGCGCGACCTTCTGGGTCGAGCTGCCGCTGCAGGCGCTGGAGACGCCGGCGGGTGTGATCGACAGCGGCTTCGACGACCTGCAGTGGCTGCAAGGCGCGCATGTTCTGATGGCCGAGGACAACCCGGTCAACATGATGATCGCGGTGGCGATGCTCGAAGACTGGGGCGTGCACGTCGCACAGGCGACCGACGGGGCGATGGCGGTGGCTGCGGTCGAGGCGGCGATGCGCGGCGGCCGGCCCTTCGATGCGGTGCTGATGGACGTGCACATGCCGGTCATGAGCGGCCACGCCGCGGTGCGCACGTTGCGCGAACGCTATGCCGCGCAGACGCTGCCCATCATCGCGCTCACCGCCGCCGCGCTCGTGTCGGAGCGCGACGAGGCGCTGGCCGCGGGGATGAACGACTTCCTGACCAAGCCGGTCGATGCGCGGCGCCTGCGCAAGACGCTCGCCCGCCACCTGCGCCGCATCGATCCGCCGGTTTCCGACTGAGCGCGCACCGCGCAATCGGCGCCGGATGCCAGAGAATGGGCGCTCGCATCCGCGATTCCGAGGAGCTTTCGGCATGACCCGTTCCCCTTTCCGTCCCGCCCTGGCGGCCCTCGCCCTGGCCGCCGCCGGCAGCTGCGCGGCCCAGTCGAGCGTCTCGCTGTACGGCCTGGTCGACGTGGCGGGCGGACGGTTCCAGAACGCGGGTGGGCTCAAGACCTGGCGCATCGACGCCAACGGGATGTCGCAGAGCTACCTCGGGCTGCGAGTGATCGAGGACGTGGGCGCCGGGCTCAAGGTGCGGGTCCAGCTCGAGCACTACCTGCGGCCCGATACCGGAACCGCCGGGCGCTATGCCGCCGACCCGTTCTGGAGCCGCAGCGCCAACGTCGGTTTCCAGGGCGCCTTCGGCACCAGCCTGCTCGGCCGCAACACGACCCCGCTCTACCAGTCGGCGGTGCTGCTGAGCGCGTTCGGCGACTCGTTCGTTTTCTCGCCCACGCTGCGTCAGTATTTCGGCAGCCCGCCCGGCAGCAGCCTCGGCGACACGATCGTCGGCGACATCGTCTGGAACAACTCGCTCGCCTACGCCAGCCCCGACTACAACGGCGTCGCCTTCAATCTGATCGGCAACCTGGGCGAGGGCGGCCTCGGCGCGACCGGACGCAACCTGGGCGGCAACATCGTGTATCTGCGCGGTCCGCTGGCCGCCACCGTGGCATGGCAGCAGGTGCGCAACGGCCTGGTCGCGCCGCCGGCCGGTTTCCAGCACCAGAACACGCTGCACCTCGGCCTCGCGTACGAATTCGGCCCGGCCAAGGTGTTCGGTCAGCTCGGGCGCATCCGCACCGACGCCGTGACCCAGGTCGACACCCAGCTGTGGCAGATCGGCAGCGCGGTGCCGATCGGTGCGACCGGGCTGGCACGCATCGCCTACGGCTCGCGCGAGGTCGACAGCGGCGGCCTGACCTTGACCAACCGCACCTTCGCGATCGGCTACGACCACTACCTGAGCAAGAGCACCGACCTCTACGGCGCACTGGTGTTCGACCGCGCCAGCGGCCTGGCGTCGGGCCGCACGGTGGCGGGCGGGATGCGGGTGCGGTTCTAGAGCGAGGCGGGCGGCGGCGGGTCGAGCATCGCCGCGTACGCCGCTTCCAGGTCGCGCGCATAGCGGGCGGTGTCGAAGAGGGCGCAGCGCGTCCGTCCGGCCCGCAGGCGCTCCCGGTAGCCCGCCAGCAGCGCCGGTTCGCGCGCCAGCCGGCGTGCCAGGTCCGCGTATCCGAGCGCGCTGTGCGTGACCAGTTCGGGCAGCCCGGCGGCGTGCAGCAGGCTCGCGCCGACCCGGCCGGCGAACGTTGCGCCGACCCGCGTCAGCACCGGCAGGTCGGCCCACAGCGCGTCGCAGGCACTCGTGTGGCCGTTGTAGGGCAGGGTGTCGAGGTACAGGTCGGCACAGCCGTGGCGCGCCAGGTGCTCGGCCGGCGCGACCCGCGGCGCAAACACCAGGCGGGTCGGATCGATCCCGTCGCGCTGTGCCGCCGCGCGCAGGTTCGCGCTCGCGAGCGGGTTGTCCTGCAGCAGCCACAGCACGCTGGCGTCGATCTCGCGCAGCAAGCCCATCCACAGCGCGAACACCGCGGGCGTGATCTTGGCGTTCTGGTTGAAGGCACAGAAGACCACGCCCCGCTCCGGCAGGCCGACGCTCGCGCGGGAGGGCGCCGGGCCGGCCGGCGCGCGCCCGTCGTCGTTGGCGTAGTAGCTGTGCGGCAGCCGCACCACGTGCTCGCTGTAATGAGCCTCATGGCCCTTGGGTACGACCTGGGCGTCGGCGATCAGGTGATCGATGTGGGCGGCGCCGCTGCTGCCCGGAAAGCCGATCATCGCGACCTGCACCGGCGCGGCGCGGGCCGCGAAGATGCCGCCGCGGCTGTCCTGCGTCGGCCCGGCCAGGTCGATCGCGATGTCGACCCGCAGGCTGCGCGCGAGCGCCACGATCTGCGCATCGGTGTCCTCGCGCACGTCGAGGAAACGGTCGAAGCCGGCGCGCAACCGCGCCCGCAGCGCATCCTCGCGCGGCGGTCCGTACGAGAACGCGATGACCTCGACCCGGTCGCGGTCGTGCGCCTCGAACAGGCCGGCGCACAGCATCGCCAGCGGGTGCTGGTGGAAGTCGGGGCTGAAATAGCCGAGCCGGATGCGCGGCCCGCGTGGCCACATCGGCAGCGCGGTGACCGGCTCGCCATGGCGATGCCGGACGTAGCCGCGGGCAACCCGCAGCTGCTGCGCCTCGTCGAGCGCCAGCAGCGTCGTCGGGAAGGGCGCAGTGGCCGGCGCGCCGGCCTCGATGGCATCGGCCAGGCGCGCGGTCTCGGCGGCCAGGTCGCGCCAGTCGCAGACCTTGAGCCGGGTGTGCAGCCACTGCCCGTGCAGGAACGGCAACCCGGGCGCCAGCGCCATGGCGCGGGCATAAGGCGCCAGCGCCAGATCGGGCCGGCCGAGCGCGATCCAGGCGTGGCCGGCGTCGTGATGGCTGGCCGCGTGATCGGGCGCCAGCGCGAGGGCGCGCTCGAGGCTGCGCAGCGCCGCCGGCGGTTGCCCCAGCTCGAGCAGCAGGCTGGCATGGCCATGCCAGCGCTCGGCGTCGGGCGGCGTCAGCGCCAGCAGGCGCTCGGCGTGCGCGAGCGCCTCGCGGTGGCGACCCAGGCCGCGCAGCAGACCGAGTTCGGCATCGAGCGCCGGCACGAAGTCGGGTCGACCGCCCCGCGAGCGCTGGTACGCCGCCAGCGCGGGCTCGGCGCGCCCCAGGTCTTGCAGGCTGCGGCCGCGGTGGTAATGCGCGGTGAGGTCGTCGGGCAGGCGCGCGAGGATCGCGTCGCAGGCGCCGAGCGCTGCATCGGCGCGGCCCAGATCGAGCAGCGCCGCGGCCCGATTGTTGGCCGCAATGGCGTGGACCGGATCGCGCTGCAGGGCGGCGTCAAAGCTCGCCAGCGCATCGCTGTGGCGACCCAGGTCGCGCAGCGCGGCGCCGCGGTTGGAGTGCAGGGCCGGGTCGTGCGGCCGCGCCGCCAGGGCGCGCTCGATCAGCGCCAGCCCGGCCTCGATGCGGCCGCTGCGATGCCACAGCACGCCCAGCAGGTGCTGCGCATCGACATCGTCGGGATCGCTTGCGAGCAACGCGCGGTACAGCGGCTCGGCGGCATCGAGCCGGCCGGCCTGGTGCAGCGCCAGGGCGCGCGCCAACTGCGCCGCCGCGTCGGGCCCGCGCGCCGCGCCGCCGGCGGTCATCGGTGCACCCTAAGGCCTGCGGCCGGTCCCGCCAAGCGGGAGCGAGCGCCTTGGGAGCGGCCCGGCGGCGCTCATCGACCCTGGTTGAGCTGGCGCGGCGGCGTGTACTGGTTGGCGCGCGCCAGCGCCAGGAAGCGCGAGGCCTCGACGTCGCGCCGGTCGACGCTGCGGTAGTGCTCGCTCAGCCGGTAGGCGGCGATGCCGTTGCCGAGGTAGGCCGAGAAGATCATCCAGCGGCCGTGGTCGGTGCGCTCGATCAGCTCGCTGCCGGCGGGCCGGCGCAGCGCCTCGGCGACCCGCATCGCGGCGTACTTGTCACCGCGCAGGCCACGCGCCACGTCCTCGGCAAAGCGCGCCGACTGGCCGCGCTGCAGCGCATCGAGGTCCAGGCTCAGGCGCGCGGTGCGGGCCGCCTCGAGCACCTTGTCGAGGTCGCGCAGGCGCAGCCGCGCCAGGTCGGCCAGGGCGCCGTCGGGCAGCTTGGCCACCAGCGCCTTGAGCCGCTCGGCGGCGTCTTCGGGCGATGGCAGGCGGCGGATGCGTTCGAGTTCGGCCGTCGCATCGGCCGAACTCAGGCCATCCGGGGCGGCGTCGGAGGCGGCGCTGCCGGCCGCTGTCGCCGCGCTCGCCGGTTCGGCCGGCGCCGGCTTGCTGGAGGCCGCGCCGACGATCCAGATCGGATCACCGCTGACGTGCGACGCCAGCTCGGGCTCCTGCGCATTCGGCCCGAACGCCTTCACGATGGCCGGGATGGCGTTGACCTTGCGCGAAACCCGGGCCCGCACGTTCTCGAGCGACAGCAGCACCGAGCCGCTGGCCTCGGTCGCATCGAGCTCGGCCACCAGGGCTTCGGCGAAGAGGGTGTAGCGCTGTGGATCGGCCGGTGCGAAGGCGCGCTTGCCGGGCCCGGTCGCGAAGGCGACGTGGCAGCCTTCGGGCGGCAGCGTCTGGTTGTAGCCCTCGGTGGGCGAGCGCGGTCGGTCGGGCGTGCGGCACGCGTCGACCATGATGACCGTGGCGGCCGGGCCCTCGCCGCGCTTGAGCCGCGCGAACACGTCACGCTCGAGCGAGAGGCAGGTGCGTGCCAGTTGGTCCGCGCTCGACTGCAGGTCGCCGCCGGCGGGCACCAGATAGTTGTCGGCGTTCGACTGGAAGCCGTGGCCGACGAAATAGAACACGCCCGCGTTGGCCGGCGCGGCCGCCACGTTGCGCTGCAGCTTGTCGAGTTCGGCCTGCACCTGCGCGATGCTCGCGTCGTGCAAGGTCGTGACCTCGAAGCCGAAGCGCTTGAGCTTGGTCTCGAGGTCGCGCACGCACTTGAGCGCAGGCGGCAGGTTTTCGTCGGCCGGGTTGTAGGTGGTATTGCCGACCAGCAGCGCGTAGGCACCGGCGGCCGCATGCGCCGGCGGCAGCCCGAACGGCAGCGCGGCGGCGCCGGCGGCGGTGATCAACAGGCGCCGGCGTGCCGGCGAGTGGGCGCGGCGGCGGCCGACGACCGGCCGCAGCGCGCGGGGATGACTACGGATTACACGACAACGGTGATGCATTGGAGCCTCGGGCCACAGGGCAGCTCGCGGGTTTGCGCGCCGGTGCGATGGTATCCACCGCCGGCGCGGCGGGCCCGGTCTCGAACACCAGCCCGCGCTGCAGCTGCTTGCGAATGTTCTCCTTGCCGAATCCGGCCGCCAGCGCCTCGGTCATGGCGCGCCGGAACGGCTCTTGCGCATCGCTCACGCCCTGCAGGTATTCCTTGTCGCGCAGGTCCTCGAAGGTCTGGCGCAGCGGCGAGAAGAGCGTCACCGTGATCCCGAGCAGCAACGGCACGCTGTTGTTGGGCAGGCCGTTGGCGCCGACGCTGAGCGCGTAGTTGCGCGCATCCGGTCCCGCAAGGGCGAGGCCGCTCACCGCGACGGTCTTGTTGGTTCCGGCGTCGGGCGAGGTGACCGACCCGGTGGCGCCGCTGGTGACGAGCGCCACCGTGTCGCCGGACAGCACGCCCGACAGGGCCGCCGCGGTGGTGTCGAGCGTCACGTCGGTGCTCGAGGTGGCGCCGCGCGGCACCGCCGAGATGCCGGTCGGGGTGAGCACCCGCGCCGTGATGTCGGCGGTGAGCGTGCCGGTCGGCGCGACCAGCCGGTAGTTGCCCGCGTCGGGTCCGGTGAGTGCGGCGGCGGTGAGCGTCACCGTCTTGTCGAGGCCGACATTCTTGTCGGCGAAGGTGCCGGTGTTGCCGCCGGTGTACGAGACCACATCGCTGCCGAGCGGGGTCAGGATCGGCGTGCCGCTCAGGGTCGCGACGTTGGTGGTGTCGTAGACCTTGTCGGCCGCCACCACGCCGTTCAGCACCAGCGTGTACGGCGTGATGCTGGCCGTGAGCCCGGCGGGCTGCGTCAGCGTGTAGTTGCCGGCGTCGCTGCCCACCAGCGTGACGCTGCTGAGGGTGACCGGCTTGGCGATGCCGACGTTCTTGTCGGCAAAGCTTCCGAGGTTGTTGCCGCTCAGCGCGATCGCGTCGCCGCTGATCGCGTTCGCCAGCGTGGCAGTGCCGGCGAGCTGCGCCACCGTGGTGCTGTCGTAGACCTTGTCGAGCGCCGTCAGGCCGCTCACGGTCAGCGGACGCGGCGTGATGCTGGCGGAAACCGGATTCGCTACGGTGAAGGTGTAGTTGCCGGCGTCGGCGCCGGTCAGCGTGAAGCCGCTGGCGACGACCGTCTTGTTGACACCCACGTTCTTGTCGACAAAGACGAAACTGCCGCTGCCGAATGTCACGCTGTCGCCCGCGTAGGGCGCGCTTGAACTCGAGATGCCGGTGAGCGTGGCGAGGACGGTCCCGTCGTACACCTTGTCGGCCACCGTCACCCCGCTGAAGACGAGCGGCGAGGGCGTGATGGAGGCGGCCAGCCCGGTCGGCTGGCCGAGCGTGTAGTTGCCGGCGTCGGCGCCCGACAAGGTATAGCCGGTCACCGTGACGGCCTTGTTGGTGCCCACGTTCTTGTCGGCGAAGGCGCCCACCCCGCTGCCGCCGGTGATGCTGACCGCGTCGCTGCCGAGCGGCTCGGCGACCGGGCTACCGGTCAGCGTGGCGACGGTGGTCGCGTCGTAGATCTTGTCGGCCGCGCTGATGCCCTAGACCGTCAGGCTGGCCGGGCTGATGCTGGCCGACAGCCCGGCCGGCTGCGTGAGGGTGTAGTTGGGGGCATCGCTGCCGACGAGGCTGTAGCCGCTGGGCGTCACCGGCTTGGCGGTGCCGACGTTCTTGTCGGCGAAACTGCCGACGTTGCTGCCACTCAGCGCGATCGCGTCGCCGGGGATCGGCGACACGCTGGCGGTGCCGGCGAGCTGGGCCACCGTGGTCGTGTCGTAGACCTTGTCGAGCGCGGTCAGGCCGGTGACCACCAGCGCGAGCGGCGTGATGCTGGCGCTGC
>JBDSZM010000453.1:0-3832 GCA_039925165.1 Burkholderiaceae bacterium | reverse complement strand
GGCGGATGGCGCGTCTGCGCGAAGCGGCGCAAGGCTGGGCCGCGCGCGCCAGCGCCGACCAGCGCGCCGCACACGCGCGCTGGTGCGCGGCCGAAGCCGGCTGGCTCGACGACTACGCGCTCTTCATGGCGCTCGAGGTGGCGCACGCCGGACGGCCGTGGTGGGCGTGGGACGCCCCGCTGGCGCGCCGCGACCCCGCCGCGCTGGCCGCCGCGCACGCCACGCATGCCACCGAGACCGCCTTCTGGCGCTTCGTGCAGTGGTGCTTCGACACCCAGTGGCGCGCGCTGCGTGCCCACGCTGCGCAGCGTGGCGTCTCGATCCTTGGCGACCTGCCGATCTTCGTTGCCCACCACAGCGCCGACTGCTGGGCCCGTCCCGACCTGTACTTCCTCGACGAGCACTTCCAGCCGTCCGTGGTGGCCGGCGTGCCGCCCGATTTCTTCAGCGCGACCGGCCAGCGCTGGGGCAACCCGCTGTACCGCTGGGACCGCATGGCCGCCGACGGCCAGCGCTGGTGGATCGCGCGGGTCGCGCGCGCCCTGGCGCAGGCCGACCTGTTCCGCATCGACCACTTCCGCGGCTTCGCGGCGTACTGGGAGATCCCGGCCGACTGCCCGACCGCGGTGGGCGGGCGCTGGGTCGAGGGCCCGGGCAAGGCGCTGTTCGACACGCTCGAGGCGGCGCTCGGCACGCTGCCCATCGTCGCCGAGGACCTGGGCATCATCACGCCCGACGTCGAGGCCTTGCGCGATGCCTGCGGCTACCCGGGCATGCGGGTGCTGCAGTTCGGGTTCGGCGAGACCGCCGACCATCCCTTTCTGCCGCACCGCCACGTGCCCAACAGCGTGGTCTACACCGGCACCCACGACAACGACACCAGCACCGGCTGGTGGCGGGTCGCCGGCGCGGCCGAGCGCAGCTTCGTCGAGGCCTATCTCGGCCCCGGCGACGAGCCGATGAGCCGGCGCCTGATCCGGGTGGCCTGCCAGTCGGCCGCGCGGCTCGCGGTCTACCCGCTGCAAGACGTGCTCGCGCTCGACAATCACCACCGCATGAACACCCCCGGCTCGATGGGCGGCGACAACTGGTGCTGGCGGGTCGACGCGGCGGTGCTCGATGCCGGGTCGGCGCGGTGGCTCCGGCGGCTCGCGGCGGCAACCGACCGGGTGCCGTTCGACGCACTCCAGGACGGCCGCGGATGACTGCGTTCGAAGGCTATCCACGCCTGCTCGGCGATGTCGGCGCCACCAATGCGCGCTGGGTCTGGCAGGCCGCGCCGAGCCCGACGCTGCCCGCCCCGCGGACCTATCGTTGCGACGACTTCGCGTCGATCGAGGCGCTGATCGATCGCTGCCTGGCCGACGAGGCTGGCGCGCATCCGCGCAGCGTGGCCTTCGGCATCGCGACGCCGGTCGACGGCGACCAGGTCGCGATGACGAACCGGGACTGGAACTTCTCGATCGCCGGCTTGCAGGCCCGCCTCGGTGCCGAGCGTTGTCTGGTGCTGAACGATTTCGCCGCCCTCGCGGCCGGCTTGCCCGGCCTGCGCGACGCCGACCTCCGGCACCTCGGCGGCGGGCCGGCGCGGGCCGGGGCGCCGCGTGTCGTGCTCGGCCCCGGCAGCGGGCTCGGCGTGGCCGCGCTGGTGACGGCCGACGGCGGGCGCGAGACCGTCGTCGAAGGCGAGGGCGGGCACGCGACGCTCGCGCCCGGCGATGCGCGCGAGGATGCGCTGCTGGCGCGGCTGCGCGACACGTTCGGCCACGTGTCGGCCGAACGTGCGCTGTCCGGGCCGGGGCTCGTGAATCTGTACCGCGCGCTGTGCAGCCTCGACGGCCGGATGCCGGACGCGCGCACGCCGGCCGAAGTGACGGCACGCGCACAAGCCGGCACCGATGCCGCCTGCGTCGAGGCCATGCAGCACTTCACCGGACTGCTCGGCAGCGTCGCGGGCAATCTCGCGCTGGCGTTCGGCGCACGCGCTGGCGTGTACCTCGGCGGCGGCATCGTGCCGCGCCTGGGCAGTGCCTTCGATGCACTGATGTTTCGCGCCCGCTTCGAGGCCAAGGGCCGCTTCGCAGGCTACCTGCAGCGCATCCCGACCTACCTGATCACGGCGCCCGCGCCGGCGCTCGACGGCATCGCGCGCGCGCTCGACCGGCGCTGAGCCGGCGCCTGCCGACAGCCTCGGCCCGGCGCGCCGACCGATCGGCCTCGGGCCGGGACCGGCGGGGTCGAGCCGTCGCGGTGACACCGCTTCAGCGCGGCGCTTCGCCGGCGGCCTCGCGCGCCCGCACCTCGAAGATGTTGTCGACGTAGGGACGGCGCCCGCGCAGCCACTGCCACAGGCTCGCCGCCGGATAAGCGGCGAAGAACAGCAGCCCCCAGCGCTCGTATTGCTCGATGTGGGCCTGCTCGTGCCGGCGCAGGCGGGTCAACTCGGCTGCGTTGATGCCGGCAACCAGATGGCCGAAGGTGATGGCGTTGAACGGCAGGCAACGCCGCCGGCCCGTCGCTGCCGCGTCACGCGCCAGCGCGATCTCGAGTTTGCCGTCGACACACCGGGCGCGCGCGCCGAACAACAGCGCCGGCGCGAACAGGCACAGACCGACGGCGGTGCAGGGCGCCGCCCAGGCGATGCGCAACCCGCGCCGGACCGCGCCTGCGGCGCGCGGTCGCGGTGGCGCCGCTGAACCGTCGGCAAGGGGGCGAGGCGATGACATCGGTCGACTGTATTCAATCGTTCCCGAGTCGACCGGACGCACCCCATTTGTCCTTCGCTCCGGTCTGCATCGCCAACAGGAGGCGGTGCATAGCGCCCGCCGCCGGAACGGGGCATCGGCATCGAATTCTGTCTTCCGGAAGAGTGGCCCGGTCCACGCCGCAGGCACGCCATCGTTGACTGATGCAGTGCCGCAGTGCCGCGGTGCCCGGGCTCGCGGTCGCAATCCTGGCGCCGCTTCCGGTTGGCCGCTCGGCACGGCGCTCCGACCGCCCGGCTCGCCGGTCGGCCAGCGGAGCCGGTGGATGCTCAGTCGACCGGGACGGCGACCCGGCGGCGGCGGGTTTCGATCTGCCACCACGCCGGCAGCAGCCGCGCGACCTCGGGCGTGCGGTAGCGGTCGTCGAGCAGCCACACGACCCCGCGGTCGTCGGGCGCGCGGATCACGCGGCCGGCCGCCTGCACGACTTTCTGCAGCCCGGGCACCAGGTCGGCATAGCGCTGACCGGCACCGAAGAGGGCATCGAGCCGGAGCCGGAACTGTGCCTGCACCGGCGTCACCGGAGGCAGCCCGAGGGTCGCCACGAAGGCGCCGATGAGCCGCGTGCCGGGCAGGTCGATGCCTTCCGCGAAGGCGCCGCCGAGGACCGCGAAGCCGACCCCGCGGCCGCCCGCCACGAATCGATGCAGGAATGCCTGCCGGGCGGACTCGTCCATCGCGCGCGACTGGCGCCACTGCGGCAGTTGCGGTGAACGCTGCGCCAGCCGCTGCGCGGCCTGTTCCAGATAGCTGTAGCTGCTGAAGAACGCGAGGTAGTTGCCGGGGCGCTCGGCGTACTGCTGCGCCATCAGGTCGACCACCGGATCGAGCGAGGCCTGTCGGTGCGGGTAGCGCGTCGACACCCGGTCGGCGATGCGCACCTGCAGGTGCTCGGGCGCGAAGGCCGGCGGCACGTCGAGCCAGACGGTGTCGTCCGGCAGGCCGAGCAGATCACGCGGGTAGTCGGGCGGCCCGAGCGTGGCGGAGAACAGCACGCTCGTGTGGCAGGCCGCGAAGCGCGGGCGCAGGAAGGCGGCCGGGACGACGTTGCGGACCGACAGCACGGC
>JBDSZM010000452.1:0-5455 GCA_039925165.1 Burkholderiaceae bacterium | reverse complement strand
GCCAGCGCGCGCTGCTGGTGTCGGCGCCCAAGAGCGGCAAGACCGTGATGATGCAGAACCTGGCGCACGCGCTGGTGGCCAACTACCCCGAGGTCTACCTGATCGTGCTGCTGGTCGACGAGCGGCCCGAGGAAGTGACCGAAATGCAGCGCACGGTGCGCGGCGAAGTCATCAGCTCGACCTTCGACGAGCCGGCCGCGCGCCACGTGCAGGTCGCCGAGATGGTGATCGAGCGCGCCAAGCGGCTGGACGAGATGAAGAAGGACGTGGTGATCCTGCTCGACTCGATCACCCGCCTGGCCCGCGCCTACAACAACGTGCTGCCGTCGTCGGGCAAGGTGCTCACCGGCGGCATGGACTCGAACGCGCTGCAGCGCCCCAAGCGCTTCTTCGGCGCGGCGCGCAATGTCGAGGAAGGCGGGTCGCTGACCATCATCGGCACCGCGCTGGTCGAGACCGGCAGCCGGATGGACGAGGTGATCTACGAGGAGTTCAAGGGCACCGGCAACTGCGAGATCCACCTCGACCGGCGGATGAGCGAGAAGCGCGTCTATCCGTCGATCCTGCTGAACAAGAGCGGCACGCGACGCGAGGAACTGCTGCTCAAGCCCGAGATCCTGCAAAAGAGCTGGATCCTGCGCAAGCTGCTGTACCCGATGGACGAGATCGAGGCGATGGAATTCATCCTCGACAAGATGAAATCGACCAAGAACAACCACGACTTCTTCGACATGATGCGGCGCGGCGGCTGAGAGGCCCGGACCCTCTATAATTCGCGGTTTTCCGCGATTGCGGCAAGTGCGTCGAACGGTTCGACGTGGCTGCTGTACCGAACACGCAAGAGGCGACCCCATGAAAGTAGGCATCCACCCCGAGTACCGCGAAGTCTGCTTCGTGGACCTGTCGAACGGCTTCAAGTTCGTGACGCGCTCGTGCGCGCAGACCCGCGAATCGATCAAGATGGACGACGGCCGCGAGCTGCCGATGTTCAAGGTCGAGACCACCAGCGAGTCGCACCCGTTCTACACCGGCACCCAGAAGAGCGTCGACTCGCTCGGCGGCCGGGTCGAGAAATTCCGCAACAAGTTCGCCCACCTCACGACCAAGAAGTGAGATGCGCGATGGCCGCTCGGCGGCGCGAACCCAGGCAGCCGAGGCTGCCTTTTTTTGTGCCCCGACCCCACGAAAGTCATGCGGCATGATCGCGGCCTGACCGCCGGCACTGCCCTTGACCGCCTCCCCTGTTGCTCCCAATCCGGCCCTCGTGACCCAGCGCGGCGCCGAGCGGCTGCCACGCCTGGCGCTGCTGCTTTTTTGCGCGGCCTATGTGCTGCCCGGCCTGTTCGGACGCGACCCGTGGAAGAGCGCCGACATCACCGCCTTCGGCTACATGCTGGGCATCGCCGAGGGCCGCACCGGCTGGCTCGCGCCGACGGTCGGGGGTTTGCCGGCCGATGCGGCGCTGCTGCCCTACTGGCTCGGGGCTGCGGCCATCCGTCTCGGTGCAGGCTGGCTCGACCCCGCGCTGGCGGCGCGCCTGCCCTTCGCGCTGCTGTTGGTGCTGGCCCTCGTGCTGACCTGGTATGCGACCTACCACCTGGCGCGCACCGACGCCGCGCAGCCGCTCGCCTTCGCGTTCGGCGGCGAGGCGAACCCGGTCGAATATGCGCGCGCCATCGCGGACGGTGCCTTGCTGGCCCTGATCGCGAGCCTCGGGCTGTTGCAGCTCGGCCACGAGACCACGCCCGAGCTGGCCCAGCTCGCCAGCGTCGCGCTCTACGTCTACGCGCTGGCCGCCAGCCCGTTTCGTGGCATCCAGCCCAGGCTGGCAGCACTGGTCTCGCTGCCGGCCTTGGCGGCCAGCGGCGCGCCGAGCGTGGCCTTGGCACTGGCGGTGCTGGGCGGGATCGTGTGCCTGCGCTCGCGCCACGAGAGCGTGCGCCCTTTTGCGCTTTGGATCGCCGCTGCCGCGATCCTGGCGGCGATCACGGCGACCCTGCTCGGGGCCTGGCAGTGGCGCATCGGCAGCGTCGATCCGATCGACTCGATCGCGGACCTGGTCGCCTTGGTCCGGCAGGCCGCCTGGTTCACCTGGCCGGCCTGGCCGCTGGCGGTCTGGACGCTGTGGCGCTGGCGCCGCCAGCTCACGCATCGGCACATTTCCATTCCCCTGGTCTGCACGCTCGTCAGCGTGCTGACCTGGCTTGCGATGGGCGGTTCGGACCGCGCGCTGATGCTCGCCCTGCCCCCGCTGGCCGTCTTGGCCGCCTTCGCGCTGCCGACCCTGCACCGCAGCACGGCGGCGGCGATCGACTGGTTCTCGGTCTTCTTTTTCAGTGCCGCGGCGCTGGTCTTCTGGGCTGTCTACGTCTCGATGCACACCGGCGTCCCGGCCCAGCCGGCGCGCAACATCGCGCGTCTGGCCCCCGGCTATGTGCCGAGCTTTTCGGTGCTCGCGCTGATCGTCGCGGCGGCCGCGACGCTGGCCTGGCTGTGGCTGGTGCAATGGCGCACCGGGCGCAGCCGGCATCCGTTGTGGAAGAGCCTCGTGCTGCCGGCGAGCGGCGTGGCGCTGTGCTGGCTGCTGGCGACGACGCTGCTGCTGCCGCCGCTCAACCACGCTCGCAGCTACCGCTCGCTGATCCAGCGCGTCGGGCTGCTGATGCCGCGCGGCGGCTGCGTGGCCGCACCGGGGGTGCCGCGCGCGCAAGTCGTCGCGCTCGAGTATTTCGGCGGCTACCAGGTCGATGCGGTCACGCCAGCCGGCCGATCCGCATGCTCCCACCTGCTGCAGATGGAAACCCGCCAGACGCCGAGCCAGCCCGGCGCGGGCTGGCAGCTGCTCGGACGCGAGGTGCGCAATACGAGCGAGGATGAGATCACCGCCATCTATCGCCGCACGGCGCAGCCCTGATCGTCGACGTTCAGTCGGACGCGCTCGCAACCACCGGCTCGAGCGCGGTCTGTCGGACCCGCGAGGCGGGGAAGACGAGGCGGAAGGTCGACCCGCGACCGACCTCGCTGCGGATGTCGAGCTCACCGCCATGGCGCTGCACCACGTGCTTGACGATCGACAGGCCGAGTCCGGTGCCGCCGGTATCGCGCGAACGGCTGCCGTCGACCCGATAGAAGCGCTCGGTCAGGCGCGGCAGGTGCTCGCGCGCGATGCCGGGGCCGCTGTCCGTCACGCTCAGTTCGCCGCTGCCGTCGGGCAGGACCCGCCACGCCACGTCGACCCGGCCATCCGGCGGGGTGTAGCGCACCGCGTTGCTGACCAGGTTGGTGAGCGCGCTCAGCAGTTCACCTTGCGCACCGGCGATCTCGCCGACGCCGGCCGCTGCGAAGCCGATCTTGTGCCGCCCGGCCGACAGCGCCAGCGCATCGGCCTCGACCTGCGCCATCAGCGACGCGACCGCGACCCAGCGGTCGGCCAACGGCCGCGGGCTGCCCTCGAGCTGCGCCAGGATCAGCAGATCGTTCACCAGCGACTGCATGCGGTGCGCCTGCTGCGTCATCAGGACCAGCACCCGGCGCGTCTCGTCGGCGGTCAGCGGCAAGGTGCTCAGGGTCTCGATGAACCCCGCCAGCACGGTCAGCGGGGTGCGGATCTCGTGCGACACGTTGGCGACGAAGTCGCGCCGCATCGCCTCGGAGCGCTCGCGCTCGGTGATGTCGTTCGACAGCACCAGCTTCTGGCCGTCGCCGTAGCGGCGGATCAGCACCGACAGCAGGCCCGGCCCGCGCCGGCCCGGGACCTGCATCTGAACCGCCTCGGCATAGCGGCCTTCCTGCAGGTACTGCACGAAGGCCGGGTTGCGCACCAGGTTGGTCACGCGCTGGCGCCGGTCGCGCTGCGGGTCGAGCCCGAAATGGTCGGCCGAGACGTTGCTGCACCACTCGATGTGGTCACCGGCATCGAGCAGCATCACGCCGTTCGGCGACGCCTCGATCGCCGACAGGAACTGGGTCAGCCGGTCGCGCTCGAGCAAGCGGCCCTGGTCGCGCAGGCGCAACTCGCGCTCGATGCGGTGCCCGAGTTCGCCCCACCACCCCGACCCGCCGGGGGCTGGCGCGTCGTGCGCACCGCGCAGCCAGCGGATGAGCCGGTAGCCGCGCCAGGCCTCGCCGGCCACGACAATCGCGGCCGCCAGCGCCGCACCCACCACCGCACCGAACGACGGTCGGCCGAGCGAGGTCGAGACCGTTGCACCGACCACGCCGCCGGCCGCGACGGCCAGTGCGATGACCAGGCTGCGCGGCAGGTGCAGAGCCACGCCGGGCTCAGTTCGAGGACACGGCCGCGATGGCGGGAACGCAAGCGGCTGCAGTCAATCGATAGCCGGCGCCACGCACCGTCTCGATCAGCGAGGCGCAGGCCAGCGGCGCCAACGCCTCGCGCAGCCGCTTCACGTGCACGTCGACCGTGCGCTCCTCGATGAAGACGTGATCGCCCCAGACGCGGTCGAGCAACTGGGCCCGGCTGTGCACCCGCTCCGGATGCACCATCAAGAAATGCAGCAGGCGGAACTCGGTCGGCCCGAGCCGCGCCTCGGCCGCGTCGCGGGTCACACGGCGCGTCGCCGGGTCGAGCTGCAGCGGCCCGACCTCGACCGGCGCATCGAGCGCCTCGGGCGCCTTGCGACGCAGCACCGCACGGATCCGCGCCATCAGCTCCTGGGTCGAGAACGGCTTGGTGACATAGTCGTCCGCACCGGCCTGGTCGAAGCCGCGCACCTTGTCGGTCTCGGCCGCGCGCGCCGTCAACAGGATGATCGCGAGCTGACGCGTCCGGGATTGGGTACGCCAATGCTGGGCCAACGCCAAGCCCGACTGGCCGGGCAGCATCCAGTCGAGGATCACCAGGTCGGGCAGTGCGGCGTCGACCTCGGCCTGCGCCTGCTCGGCGTTGCAGGCCACCCGCACCTCGTGACCGGCGTGGCGCAGGTTCAGGCCGATCAGCTCGGCGATTGCCGGTTCGTCCTCGACGACGAGGATGCGGCTCATTGCAGCCCCCTGCGGCGCTGAGCGCCGGTCCCCCCAAGGGGGAGCGAGCGCCTCGAGAGCGGCCCCGCGGCGCTCATCGGGCCAGCGTCTCCACGGTGTCGATCGGGTTGTGGCGCACGTCGGTGCCCTTGACGATGTAGATGATCTGCTCGGCCAGGTTTTTGGCGTGGTCGCCGACGCGCTCGATCGCCTTGGCGACGAAGACGAGGTCGATGCTCGACGAGATCGTGCGCGGGTCTTCCATCATGAAGGTGATCAGCTTGCGCAGCAGACCCTCGAACTCCTGGTCGATCATGTCGTCCTGCTTCAGGACCTCGATGGCTTTCTCGACGTCGAGCCGGGCGAAGGCGTCGAGGGCTTTGCGCAGCTGCGCGACCGCCAGCTCCGATTCGTAGACCAGGTCCTTGACCGGCAGGCGCAGCCGGCTCGATACGCCCGAGTTGATGAGCCG
>JBDSZM010000451.1:0-2774 GCA_039925165.1 Burkholderiaceae bacterium | reverse complement strand
TCCTGCAGCCAGCGCGCATTGCCGTCGCCGCGCAAGAACCACAGCAGTTCCAGCACGATGGACTTGAGATGGACCTTCTTGGTCGTGACGAGCGGAAAGCCCTCGGACAGGTCGAAGCGCATCTGGTGGCCGAACACGCTCCGGGTGCCGGTGCCGGTGCGGTCGGCTTTCAGAACGCCGTGGTCGCGCACGTGGCGCATCAGGTCTTCGTAAGGACTGCGGACGGGTCGGTTCATGCGAGGCTCAGAAGCCGGTGAAAAGGAAGTCGAGCGCGTTCTCGATCAACAGGCGATCGCCGCGCAAGTTGGCGACCGGGCGGCGCAGCAGCGACACCGGGTAGGTCGCGATATTGGCCGTATCGGCGAAAACGTCCATTCCGTCGACATCGAGTTCGGGGTTGAGCCGCTCCTTCAACAGCCCGCCTGGCGTGACCTTGCGCAACGGAACCACGACCCGGGTTGCGAGCCCGTCCAGATGATCGGCCTGCACGTCGAGCCAGTACGGCGTATGCCGCTTCTCGTCGAGCAATGGCGTCGGGTAGACGTCGAAGCGCGGCATCAACCCGGCCCGCTCCTGTCGCCGCGCGACTTGCGTTGCGCCAAGATACGCTGCGACAGCGTTCCCTCGCGCTCGACTCGCGCGTTATAGGCCGCGATCGCTTCCTTGTTGTCCTCGTTCCAACGCTGCCAGTAGCGGCGCTGAACCTCTTCGGCGAGCAGCGCATCGACCGTCTGCGAGATGTTCATGCCGAGTTCGCGCGCCATGTCGAGCACCTTTGCGTTCAGGCTCAGGTTGGTGGCCCGCTTGGCGGTGGACTCCGGACGGGTCATCTTCATTGGCCTCCATGCATCGTGCGCATGAATTATGCACGGCGCGGCGCGGCGCGGCTCGCCGGCCGAAGTCCGTCAAACCTCGAACTGCAGCGCCGCCAGCCGGGCGTAGAGCCCGCCGCGCGCCACCAGCTCGGCGTGAGTGCCGGTGTCGACGATCTCGCCGGCCTCCATCACGACGATGCGGTCGGCCTTCTGCACCGTCGCGAGGCGGTGTGCGATGACGAGCGTGGTGCGGTCCTTCATGGCCGATTCGAGCGCGGCCTGCACCATCCGCTCGCTCTCGGCGTCGAGCGCGCTGGTCGCCTCGTCGAGCAGCAGCAGCGGCGGGTTCTTCAGCATCGCGCGCGCGATGCTGATGCGCTGGCGCTGGCCCCCCGACAGGCGCACGCCGCGCTCGCCGAGGAAGGTCTGGTAGCCCTCGGGCAGGGCGCTGATGAAGTCGTGCGCATAGGCGGCGCGGGCCGCGGCGATCACCTCGGCGTCGCTCGCCTGCGGTCGTCCGTAGCGGATGTTCTCCATCGCGTCGGCCGAGAAGATGACGCTGTCCTGCGGCACGATGCCGACCCGACCGCGCAGGGTGTCGAGGGCGATGGCCGACACCGCCACGCCGTCGAGCCGCACCTGGCCGGCCGCTGCGTCGTAGAAGCGCAGCAGGAGCTGGAACACGGTGCTCTTGCCGGCGCCGCTCGGGCCGACCAGCGCCACGGTCTCGCCCGGCCGGACGTCGAGGCTGAAGTTCGCCAGGGCCAGGTGCTGCGGCCGCGACGGGTAGCGGAAGTTGACGCCTTGCAGGCTGACTGCCGAGCCACCGCGGGCCGGCGCCAGCGCGGTCGGCCGTGCCGGCGAGGCGATCGGCGAGCGCAGCGCCAGCAGCTCCATCAGCCGCTCGGTCGCGCCGGCGGCGCGCAGCAGGTCGCCGTAGACCTCGGCCAGCACCGCCACGCTGCTGACCAGGATGACGACGTAGACCACCGTCTGCCCGAGGTGACCCGCCGTGATGTCGCCGCGCAGCACCGCCTGCGTGCCCTGGTACAGGCCCCAGAGCAAGGCGCCGAAGGTGGCGCTGATGATGAAGGCCACCAGCATCGAGCGCATCCGGGTGCGCTTGATGGCGGTCGCGAAGGCGTCCTCGGTCGAGGCGTCGAAGCGCCGCGCCTCGCGCGCCTCCTGGGTGTAGCTCTGGACCACCGGGATCGCGTTCAGCACCTCGGCGGCGATCGCGCTCGAATCGGCGACCCGGTCCTGGCTGGCGCGGCTCAGCTTGCGCACCCGGCGCCCGAAGAAGAGCGAGGGCAGCACCACCAGCACCAGGATGCCCAGCACCTGCGTCATCACGTAGGGGTTGGTGATGACGAGCATGCCCATCGCGCCCAGTCCCATCACCGCGTTGCGCAAGCCCATCGACAGGCTCGAGCCGACGACGGTCTGGACCAGGGTGGTGTCGGTCGTCAGGCGTGACAGCACCTCGCCGGTCTGGGTCGATTCGAAGAACTCGGGGCTTTGCTGGAGCACGTGGCTGTACACCGCGTTGCGCAGGTCGGCCGTCACGCGCTCGCCGAGCCAGCTCACCATGTAGAAGCGCAGGGCCGAGAACACGCCGAGCGCCGCACCCACCGCGAACAGCGCGAAGAAATGCTCGCGCAGCGCCATCACGCGGCTTCCGTTGTCGCCGGCCACCAGGCCCTGGTCGATCAGCAACTTCAGGGCGACCGGGAAGACCAGGGTGGTGGCGGCCGCCAACACCAGGAACAACGCCGCCAGGCCGATGCGCAAGCGATAGGGCCGCAGGAAAGGCAGCAGGCCGCGCAGCGGCCGCACGTCGCTCGCCATCGCCGGACGCGGGGTGTCGGCGCGCGGGGCGCTCAGGGTGGTGGCAGGCATCGCGCCAGTGTAGGTGCCAGGGCGGCGCGGGCCGAGAGGCACCACAGCCTTGACACCTAT
>JBDSZM010000450.1:0-3093 GCA_039925165.1 Burkholderiaceae bacterium | reverse complement strand
GTGTGAAGCTCGACAGCACGCGCGTCGGCACCCGGTATTTGCCGGCGAACTCGACCGAGCGGATCTGCAGCACCTTGGAGCCGAGGCTCGCCATCTCGAGCATCTCCTCGAAGCTGATGCTGTGCAGCCGGAGCGCCTCGGGGACGATGCGCGGATCGGTGGTGTAGACGCCGTCGACGTCGGTATAGATCAGGCACTCGGCCGCGTTCAGCGCCGCGGCAATGGCGACCGCCGAGGTGTCGGAGCCGCCGCGCCCGAGCGTGGTGATGTGACCGTCCGCATCGATGCCCTGGAAGCCGGCGACCACCACCACCCGGCCTTGCGACAGGTCGGCGCGGATGCGCTCGCCGTCGATGCTCTGGATGCGCGCCTTGGTGTAGGCGCTGTCGGTCGCGATCGGCACCTGCCAGCCGGTGTAGCTGACGGCGGGCATGCCCTCGGCCTGCAGGGCGACTGCCAACAGGCCGACCGAGACCTGCTCGCCCGTGGCCGCGATCATGTCGAATTCGCGCTGCTGCTCGGCCGACGATTGCGGCCCGGCCAGTTCCTTCGCCAGGCCGAGCAGGCGGTTGGTCTCGCCGCTCATGGCCGACGGCACGACGATCATCTGATGTCCGGCGCGGGCCCATTTGGCGACCCGCTTCGCCACGTTGCGGATGCGCTCCGGCGACCCCATCGAGGTGCCGCCGTACTTGTGAACAATGAGTGCCATGGGCTCTGAACCGGCGGTCGCGAATGACCGCGCATTTTAGCGGTCGGGGGTGTCGCGCCCCGCTGGCTCGGGACCCCACTCGAGCAGACACTGCGGCTCGCCGGGCGCGGCCTGCGCACGCGCATCGATGCCCAGACCCGGCACATAGACCAGTTGGCCCTCGCAATACAGCAGCGGGCCGTCGCGCGCAGGCACATCGATGCCGGCCGACTGGTACTGCTTCTTGAGGCTGCGCGCCGGGCGGCCGGCACCGACCTGAAAGCGCTCGCCGCCCTGACGCGGACGCGCTTCCACGCGAGCCAGGCGCTGCACCGCCAGTCCGCCCGCGAGCGCCTGGCGCACGCTGAGGCAACCCGCCCAGCCGGGAACGGCGTGGCGCCCGGGTCGCGCCAGATTCACCTCGACCCGGCCGGGTTGGGGGGCGTCGGCCGCCCTCCCCGCCGCCCGGCACGCCAGCCGGCCCCGATAGCGTCGCAGTGTGATGTCGCCCGCCGGCCACTGCGCACTGCCGGATCCGGGCAGTTCTCGCATCAGCCGCTGGACCAGCGATGTCGGCGCCGGGACTCCGAGCACCTGCGCGAGCCAGGCCCGCAAGGCGTTGCTGCGGCGTCCCGCCGACCACGCCTGCCAGGTCGCCAGCACCAGGCCGCGCGCATCGCTGGCGGCTCTCAGATCGGACTGCGCGAGTTCGTCGAGGCAGTCGCGCGCTTCCTGCGCCCAGCTGGCCGACGCCGCCAGCGCGCCTTCGGCGTCCGGGAATGCCGCCGTCAGCGCCGGCCAGACCGCTAGCCGAAGCCGGTTGCGTGCATGGCGCGCGTCGGCGTTGCTGCCGTCCTCGATGTGGCCCAGGCGATGCCGGCGCACGTAGGCGTCGATCGCCTGCGAGGGCTGCTCCAGCCAGGGCCGGTGCCAGGCGATGCCGTCGGCCTCGCGCCGGCGCGGCATGGCCGACAGCCCGGCGACTCCCGCGCCGCGCAGCGCCTGCAGCAGCAGCGTCTCGGCCTGGTCGCGGCGATGGTGAGCGAGCAGCACGATGCGGCAACCGTGGCGCTGCGCCATCGCGGCGAGTGCCCGGTAGCGCTCGTCGCGCGCCCAGGCCTCGAGGCTCGTTCCGGGCATCGGACCGCCGTCGAGGCGTTCGGCGTCGAAGCGGATCGGCCGTCCAGCGCGCGCCCAACGCGCGCAACGGGCGCGGCAGTGGGCAAGCCAGTCGTCGGCGGCGGCATGCAGGCCGTGGTGCACGTGCAGTGCCAGCACCTCGACTCCGGCCGCCTCGGCGGCGACCAGCGTCGCGTGCAGCAGCGCGGTCGAGTCGCGCCCGCCGCTGTACGCGACGCCGACGCACGCTGCGGCCATGCGGCCTACCGCTCGGTCGTGTCGGTATAGCGGCCGTACGACTGCAGCCGGTCGTAGCGGCGCTGCAGCAGGGCCTTGGTAGGCAGGTCGATGACCTGGCGCACCGCATCGTTGAGCGCGCGCTTGAGGAAGGCGGCCATCTGCTTGGTGTCGCGGTGCGCGCCGCCGACCGGCTCGTTGACGATTTTGTCGATCAGGCCGAGCGCCTTCAGCCGGTGCGCGGTGATGCCCAACGCATCGGCGGCCTCGCTGGCGCGCTCGGCGCTGCGCCACAGGATGGACGCACAGCCTTCGGGCGTGATGACCGAATAGACCGAGTGCTGCAGCATCAGGACCTGGTCGCCGACGCTGATGGCCAACGCGCCGCCCGATCCGCCTTCGCCGATGATGGTGACGATGATCGGCACCTCGAGCTGGGCCATCTCGAAGATGTTGCGGCCGATCGCCTCGGACTGGCCCCGTTCCTCGGCGCCGATGCCGGGATACGCGCCCGGCGTGTCGACGAAGGTGAAGACCGGCAGGCCGAACTTCTCGGCCAGCTTCATCAGGCGCAGTGCCTTGCGGTAGCCCTCGGGCCGCGACATGCCGAAATTGCGCAGGCCGCGTTCCTTGGTGTCGCGGCCCTTCTGGTGGCCCAGCACCATGCAGGGCTGGCCGTTGAATCGCGCCAGCCCGCCCACCATCGACGGGTCGTCGGCGAAGGCGCGGTCGCCGTGCAGCTCCTGGAAGTCGGTGAACATCTCGGCCACGTAGTCGAGCGTGTAGGGCCGTTGCGGATGGCGCGCGATCTGCGTCACCTGCCAGGCGGTCAGGTGCGAATAGATGTCCTTGGTCAGCAGCAGGCTCTTCTTGGCGAGCCGGTCGATCTCTTCGGAGATGTCGACCGCGGACTCGCTCTGCACGTAGCGCAGTTCCTCGATCTTGGATTCGAGTTCGGCCACCGGCTGCTCGAAGTCCAGGAAGTGTTTTTTGCTCATGGCGTGGGGTTCTGGAACGGTCAGCGACGGGGCACGAGGCAGGGCGCG
>JBDSZM010000449.1:0-3998 GCA_039925165.1 Burkholderiaceae bacterium | reverse complement strand
GGAGCGTGCGATCGCGCGCGGCGTCCTGCCGCTCGGCGAGCTCCTGGGCTACGGCCTCACGACCGATGCCGGCCACATCACCCGCCCGAGCGCGGCCGGCCAGGCGCAAGCCATGCGCGCCGCGCTGTGGGCGGCCGGTCTGGCGCCGCAGCAGGTCGATGCCATCAATGCGCACGGCACCGGCACGCCGGCCAACGACGCGGTCGAGACCGAGGCTATCAAGGCGGTGTTCGGCGCGCATGCCCGGTCGCTCGCAGTGACGTCGACCAAGGCGATCCACGGCCACCTGCTCGGCGCGGCCGGCGCCCTGGAGTGCGCGCTGTCGCTGCTGGCGATGCGCCACCGCGCGCTGCTGCCGACCTGCCACCTCGAGGTGCCCGACCCGGCCTGCGACCTCGATTACGTGGCCGGCGGGGCACGCGACGGCGTGGCGGTGCGGACCATGTTGTCGAACTCGTTCGCCTTCGGCGGAACCAACGCGGTGCTGGCGCTCGGTGCCGGCGACTGAGCCGTCAGCGCCGACGCTGCATCGACAATGCGCGCCATGACGATGGCCCTGCCCGCCCCCGCCGCCCCGACCCGATGGCCCGGCCAGCTCGCCGGCATCGACATCGGCTCCAACAGTTTCCGGCTCGAAATCGGCCAGCTCATCCAGGGCCGCTATCGCCGCGTCGACTACCTGAAGGAGACCGTGCGGCTGGGCGCCGGACTCGACCGCGATGGCCTGCTCACCGAAGAGGCCGCGCTGCGTGGGCTGGCCTGCCTGGCGCGCTTCGCGCAGCGGCTCGAAGGCTACGTGCCGGCGCAGGTCCGTGCGGTCGCCACGCAGACGCTGCGCGAGGCGAGCAACCGCGACGCCTTCCTGGCGCGTGCGCAGCAGGTGCTCGGCCACCCGATCGAAGTCATCTCGGGCCGCGAGGAGGCGCGCCTGATCTACGCCGGCGTGGCCCGGCTCGAGCCGTCGCAGGCGCGCCGGCTCGTCGTCGACATCGGTGGGCGCTCGACCGAGATGATCCTCGGCCAGGGCCGCAAGGCGATCCGCGCCGAATCGTTCGGCGTCGGCAGCGTCAGCCTGTCGCTGCGCTACTTCGCCGACGGCCGGCTGACCGAATCGGCGTTCCGCGCCGCGCAGGTGGCGGCCGGTGCCGAGCTGGAAGAGGGTCTGGAGCCGTTCGCGTCGCGCCACTGGCAGGAGGCGCTCGGCTCGTCGGGCACGGTCGGCGCGGTCTCGCAACTGCTGGCCGCCAGCGGCACCACCGACGGCCGCATCACGCCGGCCGGGCTGCGCTGGCTGATGGAGCGCTGCTTGAAGGCCGGGCACATCGACAGGCTCGACCTGCCGGGGCTGAAGGACGACCGCCGCAGCGTGATCGCCGGCGGCGTGGCCATCCTCTACACGCTGGCAGCGCATTTCGACATCGAGGCGCTGATGCCGGCGCGCGGCGCGCTGCGCCAGGGCGTGATCCTCGACCTCGACGAGCGGCTGCATGCCACCGCCCTGCAGCAGGATGGCCACGATGCGCGCGACGCCTCAGTGCGCGAACTGCAACGCCGCTTCATGGTCGACACCGACCAGGCCCGGCGCGTCAGCGCGGTGGCGCAGAGCCTGTACGCCACGGCCGTGCCCAAGCCCGGCGTCGAGGCGCGGCGCGAACTGCTGTGGGCCTGCGCGCTGCACGAGATCGGCATGATGGTCTCGCACCACGACCACCATCGACACAGCGCCTATCTGCTGTCGCACGTCGACGCCGCCGGCTTCTCGCAAAGCCAGTTGCGCCGCATCGCGGCGCTCGCGCTCGGCCAGCGCGGTGGGCTGCGCAAGATCGAGGGCGGGCTCGCCGACGAGTCCTTCGGATGGCAGGTGCTGTGCCTGCGCCTCGGGGTCATCGAGTGCCACGCCCGCGGCGCGGTGCCGGCGCCCGGCCTCGCGTTGCGCCGGCAGGGCGGCACCGCGGTGGTGGAGGTTCCGCCCGGCTGGGACGAAACCCATCCGCGCACCCTGTACCTTCTCGAGGAAGAACTGCAGGCCTGGGAGCGCGCCGGCGTGCTGCGGCTCGAGATGCGGCTGGCGGCGCGGCGCTGAGGCGGCGCTCCGGCCGGCCTGGTTTACAGCCCGTCGGGTGACTGGACGGCCTGCACTCGCAGGCCCGCGTCGCCGTCTCGATCGCGCTGGCGCAACCACCAGACCGCGCCTTTCTTGATCACCCACGGCAGGCCCATGCCGGTGAGCAGCAGGCTCGCCGCGAGGCCGAGCGTCGGTTGGTGGCCCACCAGCAGCACCGGCTCGCTGCCCTGCGGCCAGCCGGCGACGTCGATCAGCTGCTGCGGATCGACGTCGGGAGCGATCTCATCGACGCTGCGGAAGTGGCGCCCGAGCGCCTGCGCGGTCTGCTGGCAGCGCAGCGCAGGGCTGACCAGGATGCGGGTCGAGTCGGGCAGGCGCTGGTTCAGCCAGTCGGCCATGCGCTGAGCTTGACGCTCGCCTTTCGGCGTCAGCGCGCGGTCCAGGTCGGGCTGGCCGGGGCGCTCGGGCACGGCTTCGGCATGACGCCACAGGATCAGGTCCATCGGTAAGGTCTCCGGGTACGGGACGCCGGCGGCGTCCTCAACGGGCAGCGGACTGGCGGTGCCTTTCGAGCAGGGTGCGCTGGGCGCACAGGCCGCGTTCGGCCACCCGCCGGTAGTCGCCGTCGCTGGAGAGCGTCCACGCATCCTGCTCGTCGTGCAGATAGGGCACCAGGCACTCGTCAATGACCCGCTGGCGCAGCAGCCGGTCGCGCACCGGCCAGGCGATCTCGATCCGCCCGAACATGTTGCGGCCCATCCAGTCGGCGCTCGACAGGTAGAGCGACTCGGCGTCGTCGGCGTCGCCCCAGCGGAAATAGTTGATGCGCGTGTGCTCCAGAAAGCGCCCGACGATCGAGCGCACGCGGATCCGGTCGGTCACGCCGGCGATGCCCGCGGGCAGCAGGCAGGCGCCGCGCACGATCAGGTCGATGCTGGCACCGGCGCGCGCCGCCGCGACCAGCGCCGTGATGAGCGGCACGTCGGTCAGCGCGTTGACCTTGACCACGATGCGCGCCGGCCCGCCGGCCCGGGCCGACGCCTCGACCCGGGCGATGTCGGCGAGCATCCGCTTGTGCAGCGTGAACGGTGCCTGCAGCAGCCGACGCGGCGCCTTGATCGCACCCAGGCTGGCGAGCTGCTGGAACACCGCATCGGCATCGGCGGTCAGCTCGGGGTCGGCCGTCAGGTAGCCGATGTCGGTGTACAGGCGCGCCGTGCGCGGGTTGTAGTTGCCGGTCGACAGGTGCAGGTAGCGCACGAGGCCGCGCGGCTCGCGCCGCGTCACCAGCAGCAGCTTGGCGTGGGTCTTCAGGCCGACGATGCCGTAGACCACCTGCACGCCCACCGCCTCGAGCCGCTCGGCCCAGTTGATGTTGGCCTCTTCGTCGAAACGCGCCTTCAGCTCGACCACGCACATCACCTCCTTGCCGCGCCGCGCCGCCTCGATCAGCAGGTCCATCAAGGGCGACTCGCTGCCGGTGCGGTAGATGGTCTGCTTGATCGCGAGCACGTCGGGGTCGTGCACCGCCTCGGCCAAAAACTGCACCACCGGCTCGAACGACTCGAACGGGTGGTGCAGCAGCACGTCGCCGCGGCGCAGCCGCTTGAACCACGCGCTCGGCCGCGACAACGACGCCGGCCAGGCCGGCACGAAGGGCGCAAAGCGCAGCGCCGGTGCATCGGCCTGGTCGATCAGCTCGTTCAGCCGCACCAGGTTGACCGGCCCGTTGACGCGGTACAGCGCCGCCGCCGGCAGCGCGAACTGGCGCAGCAGGAACTCGGCCAGTTCGGGCGGGCAGGTGTGGACCACCTCGAGCCGCACCGCCTGCCCGAAGTGGCGCGTGGTCAGGCCCGAGCGCAGCGCCTGGCGCAGGTTGACGACGTCGTGCTCGTCGACCTCGAGGTCGGAGTCGCGCGTGATGCGGAACTGC
>JBDSZM010000448.1:0-4238 GCA_039925165.1 Burkholderiaceae bacterium | reverse complement strand
GGTCCACATCATCGACGTTTCACGGAATCGATCCTCATGAACAAGTCCAGTGGCGACCGGGCCTTTGCCGGGTCCATCCCGCAGTTGTACGAGCAGTACCTGGTCCCATTGATCTTCGACCCCTATGCGAGAGATCTGACTGAACGGGCAGTGTCGCTGGTTCCGTCGGCTGTTCTGGAAATCGCTGCAGGGACCGGGGCGGTGACGCGCCAGCTGGCGGCTCGATTACCCGCCGACGTGGCGATCGTATCGACCGATCTGAATCAGGCGATGCTCGATCACGCCATGAGCGTCGGCACCAGCCGCGCAGTGACGTGGCGGCAGGCCGATGCGATGAGCCTGCCGTTTGGCGACAACAGTTTCGATCTCGTGGTGTGCCAGTTCGGTGCCATGTTCTTTCCCGACAAGGCAGCGGCCTTTGCCGAGGCGCGCCGGGTGCTGCGTCCCGGTGGGACGTTCCTGTTTAACGTCTGGGATCGAATCGAGGACAACGAATTCGCCGACTGCGTGACGCAGGCGATGGCGCGCCTGTTCCCGAGTGATCCGCCCCGGTTCCTCGCCAGGCTGCCGCACGGCTACCACGACCCGGCGGTGATCGGCAGCGCGCTCGTTGACGGCGGCTTCCCGGGCGCCTACGTGTTCGACACCGTGGCGTTGCAAAGTCGGGCCGAGTCACCCCGGGCCGTCGCGATCGCCTACTGCCAGGGAACCCCGCTGCGCAACGAACTTGAGGGGCGCGGTGCCTCGGTGCTGAACGACGCGACGGAGCTTGCCGCTGCGGCGATCGAAGCGCGCTTCGGTGCGGGCCACGTCACCGGAAAGATCCAGGCCCACGTCATCTCGGCCACCCGGGCGGCATAGCGTCAATTCGGCTCGACTTTCGCTCGAGATCGAATGCCAGTCGGCGCTGGCGCCCGGCGTCGTCCCACACTCATACGCCTACTGCAGCTCCGGATACTGCTTGATCACTTCCTCCCGCGTAATCCGCGGATACCAGCCGGCGAACATGTAGCTGTAGCCCTCGTTCTGCCACTTGGCGATGTCGATCACTGCGGCGGGGACGACGGTGATCACGTCGTAGAAGTCTTCCGGCTTGTAGCCGCGCGAGCGCGCCGCATTGCTGCACACGCGGATCGTCACGCCGGCATCTTTCAGCGCCTTGAGCTGCTCGTACATGTCGGGATAGGCCGCGCGGTTGTGCCGCGAGAAGGCATGCAACTCGTTGCCGTGCGCCACGATGACGATGTGCGAAGTGGCGGGCTGGCCGTATTCCTTGATCGCCTGTAAGTGGTTCAGCACATAGCCGAAGGCAGGCTTGGCGTCGTTCGGCTTCGCGAAGTTGAAGTCGTAGAGGGCTTTTTGCGCCTTGTACGGCGTGCCGTCGAACTTGGACGGATCGGTGGGGCCTGCCAGGGCAGTGCCCGTCATCAACGAAAGAACTGCGGCTGTTACGAGGTGGCGTCGGTGCATGGCGGGGTCCTTGGTGTCGACAGGAGTCGCACCCTACCATCCGACGCCGAGCCAGCGCAGTCACTCGAGCGACGTCGTGTCGGCGGCCGGTCGCGACGGCCGGATGTCAAGGGTAGGGCCGGACCCGGCACTCCAGCAGCGGCAGCGCGCCGTCGGGCGCATCGGCCGGCACATACACCTGCAGCAGCGGCGACTTCGCATAGTTCACTGCGGTGCAATCCGCGCTCTGCCCCGATCCGACCACCACCCGGGCGCCGGGCTGGAGCGTGCAGGTGATGGCGTGGTCGAGCGCGTTCCACTCGGAGCAGACCGCGTAGGCGTGGCGGTAGTCGTCGCGGCTGCCGCTGGGCGCGTGCAGGGTCCACCAGTGGCCGTGGTCGTTGCGGCGCGCTTCGTCCCACAGCCGGTGCACCGGCATCGGCTCGCGCACCGCGTAGACCCGGCCGCGGCAGATGCCGCCCCGACCGCTCGCGCCCTCGGCGGCGCGCGGCACGGCCGCATCGGGCAACCACTGCAGTGCTGCCGGCAGCGTGCCGTCGGGCGCCGCGCAGGCGATGCCGTCGATGCCGGTCTCGCCGCGCGGCGGTGCGGTGGCGCAGGCGGCGAGCAGCAGCGCCGCGATTGCGGCGTGGGGAGCCGCCGCGGCGCGCCATCGACCGCGCCGCGGCGCGGTCTTCAATGCAGTTCCACCTCCACGCTCGGCGGCAGGCCGAGCGTGACGTGCAGGGTCACGCTGTTCAGCGCGCCTTGCACGTGGTCGGCCACCTGCCGCGCCAGCAGCAGGCCGCGCAGCAGGGTCACGGTGGTGGGCTCGCTCGCGTGCGCTTGCATCAGCGCCTCGACGCGGTCCTTGCGGACGTCGGCGACCTTGCCGGTCAGGGTGGTGTGCACCTCGGGCAGCACGCCCATGGCGATGCGGAACTTGCCGACCTCGAAGCCGAGCGTGGCGAGCACCGCGGTCGCGCGGTTGTAGTCGTCCATCCACTCGATCAGCTTGCCTTCGGCCATCGTGCCGACCGCGCTGACGGTCGCCGTCGCCTTGCTCACCAGGCTCTTGAATTCCATGTCGTTCCTCCACTCGCCGAGGCAGCAGCCGCGCCATGCGGCGCCTGTCTGGCGATCGGTTTGTACGTCCGATGGCGGCGCGTCGTATCCCTAGGTTGGCAGGCGAAGGGCGCGGCTCGCGTCAGGCCGCGCCGGCCTGGCGCAGGTGCTGCTCGCTCTCGGCGTCGAGCGGATAGAAGAGCTCCACGCACAGTTCGTCGAGCGTCACGTCGCGCGGGCTGCCGAAGGTGGTGAGGGTGCTGAACATCGAGATCCGGCCGCTCGGCAGGTCGAGCACGAAGGGCACCAGCAGCGTCGGCGCGGCGGGTTCGGCGTGGGCCGGCGCGGCCAGGGCGGCGACCCCCGGATAAGCCAGCACCTCGGCCTCGAGCGCCGCGAGCGCGGGGTCGCCGCCCGATCCCGCGACCAGCCGGCGCAATTGCGCGACCAGGTGTCGGCCCCACTCGTCGAAGTTGGCGGTGTGCGCGGCCAGCCCTTGCGGGTGCAGCGAGGCCCGAAAGACGTTGATCGCCGGTGTCGTCAGCGCGGCCGGCAACAGCCCGGCCAGCGCCTGCGCCGCGGCGTTGGCGTGCACCACGTTCCAGGCCCGGTCGAGCACGAATCCCGGGTAGGGCTGGTGCGCGTCGAGCAGGCGCTGCAGGGCGCTGCGCACGCCGTCCATGGCGCTGGCCGACAGGGCGCGCTCGGCATAGCGCGGCGCGTAGCCGGCGGCGAGCAGCATCCGGTTGTGCTCGCGCAGCGGCACCTCGAGCGTCTGCGCGATCGCGGTCAGCATCGCCGGGCTGGGCCGTGAGCGGCCGGTCTCGATGAAGCTCAGGTGGCGCTGCGAGACGCCGACGTCGAGCGCCAGGTCGAGCTGGCTGCGGCCACGCCGGGTGCGCCACTCGCGCAGCAGCGGGCCGACGCGGTCGGTGGCGGGCGGCAGCGCGGCGTGGGTCTGCGGCAGGGCAGTCATGGGGTGTCTCCGGGGTCGACGATGGGGGCGATGCGGCGATGGGTGCGATTTTTGGCCGATCCGCCGCGGCCCGCCATGACCCGCGAGGTAATTGCGGGCGCATCCCGATGCGACGACATTGGCTGCGAACCCGGTCCCTCCCCCTCACCGCGAAAGAATCCTCATGCCCACCGACCTGCTCCCCCTGGCCACCGCGCTGCTGATCGGCATGCCCGCGCTGGGCTCGTGCATCGGCATCGGCCTCGCGTCGATGAAGTTGCTCGAGGGCTGCGCCCGCCAGCCCGAGCTGATGCCCGACCTGCAGACCAAGTTCTTCCTCGCGGTCGGCGTGACCGACGGCGCCTTCATCATCGCCACCGGCATCGGCCTGTGGTTCGCGACCGCCAACCCGTTCGCCCGCTGACTTGGCGGGTACGGTCCGCACTTGTGGTCGGCGCTGTGGTCCGCGCGGTAGATCGCGCTGTTGTTCGCGCTGTCGTTCGCGCTTCACTCCGCGCTGTACTCCGCGCGGGCGACCGCACTCAGTCCGCGCGCAGCAGCGCCAGCAACTGCGCCGCGTCGATCGGCGCACCGCCGTCCTGGCCACTCAGGATGCCCTCGGCCAGGTCGCGCTTGCTGCGGTGCAGGTCGACGATCTTCTCCTCGATCGAGCCCTGGGTGACGAGGCGGTAGACCGTCACCGGACGCCGCTGCCCGATGCGGTGGGCGCGCGCGCTGGCCTGTTCCTCGGCGGCCGGGTTCCACCACG
>JBDSZM010000447.1:0-7305 GCA_039925165.1 Burkholderiaceae bacterium | reverse complement strand
GCGAGCGAGAGCTTCATCGACGAGCTGGCGCTGGCGGCGAAGACCGATCCGGTCGCCTTCCGCCTGGCCCACCTGACCGACGCGCGCCATCGTGCGGTGGTGCGTGCCGCCGCCGACCAGGCCGGCTGGCAACCGCGCGTCGGGCCGGCAGCGGACGTCGGCGGCGCGACACTGAAGGGCCGCGGCATCGCCTACGCGCCGCGCAACGGCGCGGTGGTGGCCATCGTGGTCGAGGTCGAGGTCGAGCGCGCGACCGGCCAGTGGCGCGCGACCCGCTTCGTGGTGGCGCACGACTGCGGCATGGTGATCAACCCGCGCAGCCTCGAGGGCGTGATCGAGTCGAACATCCTGATGTCGCTGAGCCGCAGCCGCCACGAGGAGGTCCGTTTCGACACGCACTCGGTGCTCAGCGTCGACTGGGCGAGCTACCCCATCCTCGACATGACCGAGGTGCCCGACGCGATCGACGCGGTGCTGGTCGGCAACGTGCCGGGCCGCACCTACGGCGCCGGCGAGCCGTCGACCCGCCCGGTTGCGGCGGCGCTGGCCAACGCGCTCTTCGACGCGACCGGCCGGCGTTTGCGCCGGGTGCCGTTCACGCCTGAGCGGCTGCTTGCGGCCCTGCAGTCGCCGGCCGCCGACCGGGCCTGACCCCGGTCCACGCGTCGGACTGCCGAACCGTTACCTTGTTCATGAGCGTCCGGGTCCGCCTGAATCCGGGCGGCCCTGCCGTCTGTTTTTTTCATCTGCTTTGCTCCTCATCGTCCGAAAGTGCCCCTGACCATGCCGTCCCGCCGCCTCGCCCTGCTCGCCACCCTCACCGGCCTCGCCTTGTCGGCCGCCGCGCCGCTGCGCGCCCAGCCGGTGTCCGACTGGCCGTCGAAGCCGATCCGCCTGATCGTTCCCTATGCCCCGGGCGGCAGCGCCGACACGCTCGGCCGGCTGATTGCCAAGCACCTGGGCGAGGCCTTCAAGCAGACCGTGGTGATCGAGAACAAGGGCGGTGCCGGCGGCCTGATCGGCTCGCAACTCGTCGCCAAGGCGGCGCCGGACGGCTACACGCTGGTCGTCTCGGGCATCGGCTCGCACGTCATCGCACCGGTCGGCCAGCCGGCCGGCTTCGACCCGATGAAAGACTTCAGCCACATCGCGATGCTGGCCGGCCCGCCGCTCGCGGTGGTCGTCAACGCCGAATTGCCGGTGCAGGATTTCGCGGGCTTCGTGAGCTACATCCGCGCCAACCCGAAGGGGCTGTCCTGGGGTTCGCCGGGACAGGGCACGCACGGCCACCTGACGGGCGAGCTGTTTCGGACCCAGGAGAAGCTGAACATGGTCCACATCGCCTACAAGGGTGCCGGCCCGGCGGTGGCCGACCTGATCGCCAACCAGATTCCGGCCGCCTTCATGACGCTCAGTTCGGCCAACGCGCACATCGCGACCGGCAAGCTGCGCCTGCTGGCGACCTCATCGTCCAAGCGTCTGGCCGAGCTACCCGGCGTGCCGACGCTGGCTGAACTGGGCTACCCCGGCCTGACCGGCACCACCTGGTTCGCGCTCTCGGGCCCAGCCGGGATGCCACCGGCGCTGGTCGAGAAGATCAACGCGGAAGTGCGGCGCGGCATGCAGACGCCCGCCATCAAGGCGGTGCTCAAAGCCGAGAGCATGGAGACGATGGACCTCGACCCGGCCGCGTTCACGCGCTACGTGCAGTCAGAGATCGACCGTTGGACGCCGGCGGTCAAGTCGGTTGAAAAGGCCGGCAAGTAGGGCGTCGCGTCAGGGCGCCAGCGGCGCCAGCCGGCGCCCCGACGTCGGCGCGACCCCGCCGCGCGCGCCCGGCTGCACGCTGCCGTAGCGCTGCGCATAGATCGCCGGCAGCGGGCGCGCGTCGTCGGGCGCCAGCCACAGGCGCAGCAGGTGGCGCCGCCGTTCGGGTTCCGGCCAGTCGCTGAAGGCGGTGCGGTCGTGCAGCAGGGTGTGGTTGTGCACGAGCTGGATGTCGCCGGCCTCCAATCGCATCAGGAAGTGCAACGCCGGGTCGTCGGTCAGCGCGTCCAGCAGGTCCAGCGCCTCGACATCCGCCGGCGTCAGCCGCGGTGCCTCGGGGTAGCGCTGCGCCGAGTCGATGTATTGGCGCTGGTAGATCGCCGACATCCGCCCGGCGTGCCAGTTGAAGACCGGGATCGAGAAGAACGGCAGTGCGCCCGGCGGCACCTCGCCCCGGCGGTCGGTCGCCATCGGCTCGAGCAGCCTGCGCGCCAGGTCGGGCCGGCGCCGGCGCAGTTCGTTCCACAGCGTGGTCGACGACACCAGCGCCGAGTCGCCGCCGGCGCGCGCCGTCTGCAGGCACAGCAGGCCGACGATGTCGGCGCTGTCGGTGTGGAAGGTCTGGCGCTCGGCGGTCTGGTAGATGCGCACGGCCGGGTCGTCGGAGCGCAGCCCGAGGTCGCGCACATGGCCCAGCAGGTGGCCCTGCGCGTTCTGGCTCACCGCGTGTCCGAGGTGGGTGCCGAGGCCGAAGAAGGCGGTCGCCGCGAGCCGTGTCGACCACCGGGCCACCGGCAGCCCGCGCAGCAGCGTGTAGCCGCGCCCTTCGAGCAATTCGTGTCGCAGGCGCGCGAGCCGCGGCGCGAGCGTGGGCAGCGGGAAGTCGACCGCGACCAGCGCCGCGATGTCGGCCTCGCGCGCAACCAGCGGCGCCGCCGCGGCCTCGATCTCGGCCAGGTCGGCGTCCGACAGCGGTTCGATCCAGTCGCTGCGGGCCGCCATGTCGGGGCCGCGCCAGGCATCGGGTCCGTGCAGTTCCGGCGGCAGGTCGGCAAACGGGTCGGGGCGTGCATCCATGCCCGCGAATATAGGGCGGCGCCATCGCGGCCCGGCCCACCGGGATGTCCGCGATCTGGCCCGTCACGGGCCGGGGTGGCCGCGTGCCGATGACGCTGGTAGCCGACGGCGATGTCGGGCCGAGTCCCTGGCGGACGGGCGGCGCCGCCACGGCGTGACGGACTGACGGACTGACGGGTCGGCGGTGCCGCTGGCGCGGCCGGGTCAGATCCCGGCGTACCACTGGTAGCCCTGGTCTTCCCAGTAGCCGCCCTTGCCGCCGCCGAGGGTCGAGAAATCGGCCACCAGCTCGAGCCGCATCACGTACTTGGCGTGCTTGTAGCCGAGCTGGCGCTCGACCCGCAGGCGCAGCGGCGCGCCGTTGGTGATCGGCAGGGTCTGGCCGTTCAGGCCGTAGGCGAGCAACGTCTGCGGGTGATAGGCATCGTGCAGGTCGATGCTCTCGTAGTACGGCGTCGCATCGCTGCCTTCGCCGAAGGTATCGGCGCAGTGCAGCACCACATAGCGCGCGTCGGCCTTCGGCTTGACGAGCGCCAGCACCTTGCCGAGCGGCACGCCGGTCCACTGGCCGATCGCGCTCCAGCCCTCGACGCAGTCGTGGCGCGTGATCTGGGTGCGCGACGGCATCGCGCGCAACTCGGCGAGCGTGTACGACGCCGGCGCCTCGACCAGTCCGTCGATCGCGAGCTTCCAGTCCTTGAAGCCGCTCGCGACATGTGCCTTGTAGGCGGCGCCGTCCGGGTCGGTATTGCCGTTGCCGCGAAAGGTCGGCGACAGGTCCGACTTGTCGAACTCCTGCGCCATCGTCGTTGCGCCGCGGCCGACGGCACTGCGCACGCCGCGGCTGAGGTCCTCGCCGGTTTCGAGCACCGACTGGAAGGTCTGGCTCTGGCCGACCCGGTCGCAGCCGCCGAGCAGCACGGCGCCGCCGCCGCCGAGCGCTCCGCCGAACGCGCGACGAAGAAAGAGTCGCTTGGCGAGCGCTTCGGGCGTGACGGCGAGGCGTTTCATTTCGGTGTCTCCCTGGAGATGACGGGCTCGGGCACCGGCGGATCGATGCGATAGCGGCCGCTGATCATCGAGCGCAGGTGGTTCCAGACGCCACTCACCAGCACCTCGAAGACATGGATCGCGACGAAGCCGACCAGCAGCCAGGCGACGATGAAGTGGATCGAGCGCGCGGATTGCCGGCCACCGAAGACGTCGACCCAGCCCGGCAGCAGCGAATTGAGCCAGGGCGACATCGCCCAGCCGGCCAGCACGATCAGTGGCAGCAGGACGAAGATGACCGTCAGGTAGGCGAGCTTCTGCAGCACGTTGTAGTGCCGGGCGTCCTCGCCCTGCGGGTGCTTGAAGCGCAGATGGTCGCGGATCGAGCGGCCGATGCCGCGCCAGTCTTGGGCGGTCGGCGCCAGGTCGCGCCGCAGGTGCCGGCTGGTGACGGCATAGACCACGTACACCAGGCCGTTGGCCACCAGCAGCCAGGCGAAGAAGAAGTGCCACAGCCGTGCCTCGGCGAGCGAGTAGTGGCTCGGGATCGTGATCCAGCCCGGAAAAGCGACTGCGGCCATTCCACCCTGCGGCCCGGTCGAGATGCCGAGCACGCCGGTGGTCTCGAACTCGTGGCCGAAGAGGCGCGTCACGCCGACCGGGCGTCCCTGCGCATCGGCGCGGGACGTGATCTCGAAGAACGACGGCGTGCCCGAGTACGACTGCTTGCCCCAGTCGAGCGACGGATGGGCGTTGAAGATCATCAGGCCGCTCATCAGCAGGATGGTGAGCGACAGCACGTTGATCCAGTGCGTCAGACGCACCGGCCAGCGGTGGCGAAGATAGAGGTAGCTGGCGCGGCCCGGCAGGGCGGGGGCGGGCGCAGGCGTTGGTTCGGCCATGGTCACGGTATCTCCAACCGTTGCGGGGGCGGCGCTGGCGCGCGCTTGGGCAAGGCCTGGCGCGGCGTCGAGCGCAAGTCGCAGCGGCACCCGTGCCCCCCGCGCAGCGCCAGCGGTTTTACTCGGGCGTCACTTCTTCATGGGATCGGCGGGCATCGCATCCTTTTTCATCATGCCGTCCTTGGCCATGCCGTCCTTCTTCATCATCTCGGCACAGGAATGGTCCATCTTCATCATCGCGTCGTCCTTCTTCATCATGGCGTCATCCTTCTTCATGCCGTCCTTCTTCGCCATCGCCATGTGGTCCTTACATTCCTGCATCGTCATCTCCTTCTTCATCATGCCGTCCTTGGCCATGCTGTCCTTCTTCATGGCGTCCTGGGCCATCGCGCCGGTGGCGGCGAACGCGAGGCAGGCACAGGCAAGCAGTCGGGTAGTGTTGTTCATGGTTTGGTTCCTTCGGTTCAGTCGGGGTGGGGATCGGCGTCGGTCGCATCCGGATGGGGATGCCACGACCGCCGCCTTCGCCATGGTCGTGCAGCCGGGCCATGTCTTACAGCCGGGCGTGTAGGAAGGCGCCGCCACGCTGTGTAGGGGATGCGCCCCGTCTCGCCCCGCCTCACGCAGGGTCGAGCGCGATCGCGCCGCATGCCCAGCTGCGAAGGACTACAAGCGAACTTCGGCAAGCTGTGTCGCACCGTCGCTCGAGGGCTCCGACACATCCGCCCAGTGCCTGCCACGCCTTGCAAGGAGCGTCCTATGTCTACCGCCACTCCCGCCGCCACCGCCTTGCGACCGGCTGTCGAACTGGCCGCTGCGGCGGCCGACAAGCCCTATCCGAACGACAGCTCCGAGTACCGGCGCGCCCGCGTCGCATTGCTGGCCGAGGAAATCGAATTGCGCCGGCATATCGAACGCGTGGCGGCGCAGCGCCGCGCGCTGCCGCCGGGCGGCGCGGCGAACCCGAGCTACCGTTTCAAGGACGAGAACGGCAAGACGGTGGCGCTCGCCGACCTGTTCGGCCGGCACGACACGCTCGTCACCTACTTCTGGATGTACGGCCCGCAGCGCGAGCGACCGTGCCCGATGTGCACCGCCTTCATCGGCTCGCTCGACATCCCGTCGATCGACATCTCGCAGCGCGTCGCCATCGCCGCGCTCGGCCGATCGCCGGTCGAACGCCAGCTCGCCTTCGCCCGCGAACGCGGCTGGAAGCATCTGAAGTTCTACGCCACTGTCGGCGACGATTTCGCGCGCGATTACCGCGGCTTGGCCCCCGACGGCAACGAATGGCCGGCGCTCGATGTCTGGGTCCGGCAGAAAGATGGCACGGTGCGGCATTTCTGGGGCTCCGAGATGGGCGGCACGGAAGACCTCGGCCAGGACGCCCGCGGCGCGCCTGACCCGACGCCGCTGTGGAACATCCTCGATCTGACACCGGCGGGGCGCGGGACCGACTGGTATGCGAAGCTGGAATATGGGCAAGGCTGACAAAACAGGATCAGCTTCAGGAAGGCTCGTGATACGAGCTGCCACTTCGCGCGCGAATTGGACTACGCCGATTTCGCCACCTGCTGCGTCGCGCCCGGCCGGTTCCAGCGCTCGCCCGCCGGCGCCGCGCCAGCTTCGATGAACAGGCGCCGAATCATCGGATAGGGCTCGCGCACCTGGCGCTCGACCGCGCCGATCGCGCCGCCGGCATCGGCCGCGGCGGTGCCGTCGTCGAGTCCAGATCCATCGTGATCAGCACGCCGTCCGGGCCGACGTACATCGGCAGGATCCGGCCGAGTGGCGGACCCCGGGCTGCGCCAGCGCGAGCTCGCGGATCGCGCGCGCGGTCTCGGGGCGGATGCCCTCGCCGATGAGCAGCCCGTGCGACTCGATGACGAGCAGCACCACGACACCGGCCATCAGCAGGCCGATCAGCAGCGAGGCGGCGCCGCGAGTTCGGGCATCGCATACCGATGGCTGAGCGCGATGCCGGCCGCGGCGATTAGCAGGCCGATCAGCGCGGCCGAGTCCTCGGCCAGCACCGTGTCGGTGGTCGGGTCCTTGCTCAGGCGCAGCGCTTTCCAGAACGGCGTGCTGCCGCGGCCGCCGCGGAACTGGCGCCGCGCGATGCCGAAGCTGCTGCCCTCGAACACGAAGGCCGCGCCGAGCACGGCGTAGTTCCAGGTCGGGTCCGTGCAGCGGCGCGGGATGGCGCGGATGTGCCGGATGCCTTCGTAGATGGACACACCGCCGCCAGACTGAAGATCAGCACCGCGACGATCAGGCCTCAGATATACAGTTCCTTCCGTGTCCGAACCGGTGCTCGGGGGTGGCCGGCCCTTTGACGGAGCCGAATGCCCACCAGCAGCAGCACGCCGTTGAAAGTGTCGACGGCCGCGTGGATGCCCTCGGACAGCATGGCCGAACTGCCGGTGATGCCGGCGACGACGAGCTTTGTGATGGCGATCGCGACATTGGCGCCGATCGCGCCGCAGATCGCCGGCTTCGATTCGTCCATCGGGGCTCCTGGATGCGACGAGGGGAATCCACTTCATCGCTGGCTTCGCAGGTCGGCGGC
>JBDSZM010000446.1:0-3796 GCA_039925165.1 Burkholderiaceae bacterium | reverse complement strand
TCGGCAGCCCGGTCAGGGTGTCGAAGTTGGCGAGGTGGCGGATCTTGTCCTCGGCCATGCGCCGGTCGGTCACGTCCTGCACGATGCCGGTATAGCCGGTCATGTTGCCGTGCTCGTTGTACTCGGGCTCGGCCTCGATGTGGACGATGCGCTGGCGCGAATCGATCAGCGTCACCGAGATGTCGGTGGCGAGCACCGAGCCGTGCTTGAGGACGTCGTTCAGCAGCGCCATCAGCCCGCCGCGGTCCTCCTTCGGCAGCATGCGCATCAGGCGGCGGAACGGCAGCACCGCGTCGGCGTCGAGCCCGAACACGCGCAAGCCCTCGACCGAGAAGGTGGGCGCCGGCTGGCCGCTGCGCCAGTCGAAACTGCCCATGCGCGCCAGGTCCTGGGCGCGCGCCAGCTTGGCCTTGCTGCGTTCGAGTTCCTGGCGCGTGCGCGACGAACGCAGCAGATAGCGCAGCCGGCCCGCAAGCAAACCCCACTGGGTCGACTTGACGAAGAAGTCGGTCGAGCCGGCCTCGTAGGCGCGCGTGATCGAGGCATCGTCGTCGAGACCGGTCAGCATCAGCACCGGCAGCGACTCGAAACCCGGCATCGCGCGCAGCGAGCGGCAGGTCTCGAAGCCGTCGAGCCCGGGCATGAGCGCGTCCAGCACCACCACGTCGGGGGCCCAGCCGCCCAGCACCTTCAAAGCGTCCTCGCCGCTGGTCGCCTCGGTGATCGCGAAGCCGCGCTCGCGCAGCGCGATCGAGGTCAGGAGCAGATTGACTTCGTCGTCGTCGACCAGCAGCACCTTGGCTTGCTCGGCCAGCACTCCGTCGGCGACCCGGCCGCTCTCGTTCATGACGGGGCACCCAACAGCACGTCGATCTCGGCCAGCACCTCGGCGACCTGAGCGCTCAGCACATCGAGCCGGGGCGCCAGGCCGTCCGCACCCGAGGCGGAGCGCACGCGGGATTCGACCTCGGCGCAGGTGGCCGACAGCGCCGTCGCGCCGATGCTCGCCGACGACGACTTCAGGGTATGGGCCACGTAACGCAGCGCGTTCAGGTCCGGGCCACTGCGGGCAGCCTCGAACTGCGGCATGAGACGCGCGGCCGAGGCGGCGAAGGCGGTCAGGACGCGCCGCACCAGCTGGTTTTCGTTGCGCGGGTCGAGTTCGGCCAAGCGCGCCAGCGCGCTCGGGTCGAGCCGCCCAGCGGGCGTGCCGCCGCCGCGGGTCGCATCGGGCGACTGCGGCACGGCGTGGAGGTCGGAGGCGGGAATCGGCATGGCGCGCGCGGCAGGCGGTGTCAAGCCGCCATTGTCGTGCAGCACGTACCCGCTGCGGGTCTCGGCGCCGTCTGCGCCGGCAACACCTGGCACGGCGTGCGAACCACGTCGCGAAAGTGGCCACTGCGCAAGCCCCAGCAGGCCGGCCAGTGCGGCGCCTTTGAGCGCGATGGCGGGCGCGCCGAGTTCGAGGACCGCGACGGTGCGGCCGGCCACGCGCACCGGCAGCGCCGATCCGCCTTCCGGACCGACCACCACCCCGCCGTCCAGCAGCGCGCGCCCGAGGGTGCTCGACGGGTCGAGCCGGACCCGTCGCGGCGCCGCGCAAAAGGGGACACGCCCGTCGACCAATTCAGCCAGCGCGGCGCAGTCCGGGGTATCGCACTCGACGCGCAGCGCGCGCACGTCGTGCAATCCGAGTTCGGACTTGAGGACTCGCCCGACATCGAGCAGCGCAGCGTCGAAGGAGCTGGCGGCCTCGACGGTGCGCGCCAGCCGCAGTGCGATCTCCAGCAAGGCGGGTTCGTCGAGGTCGGCGATGCGGTGGGTCGCCTCGCCCGGCGAGGCCTGCCGCTGCTGCGCCAGGCCGACCCGCCACAGTGCCCACGCCAGCACGACGGCAGCAAACGCCAGCGCGGTGAGCCAGGTGCCGGGCTGCGGCGGCGCCACCAGCGCCAGCGCCGCGGCGAGCGCGGCGAACCAGAAGCAGAGGCGGCAGAGGTGCGACAGCATGGGCGGCGGCGGTCCGGCATTCGGCGGCCTCGGAGCGGCGCGCATGGGCCGTTTTCGACCGCTCGTGAAGGATCTTGAGCCGCGTGTCGCAGCACGCACACCGTCAGAAGACCTGCACAGGGCGCGCGGCCGGGCGCAACCACCGGTCTGCGCGCAGACCGGTCCGTACAATGAATCTAATGGACTCGGGTCGGACCACCGGCACACGCTCGCAGGCGATCCGCATCGCCGCCCGGCACGGCGCGCTGACGATGGCGACGGCCGGCTGGCCGCTCCTTGCCCGGGCCGCCGAGCCCGCCGAGCGCGAGAGCGGCCTGTCGATCGGGCTGCTGCTGATGGCCCTCGCGGCCGTCCTGGCGGCCACCGCGTGGCAGCTCTGGCGCACCCGCAGCGAACTCGCCGATGCGCGGCAGCATTTGCAGCGCCTCGCGGATCTGCTCGATGTCTGGCACTGGCACAGCGACGCCGGTCATCGCCTGGTCGCGCTGCGGCCGCCGGCCGGGGCGCCGCCAGCGGCCTGGTCGGCGGTCGAACTGAACCAGCCGCTCTGGGAAGTCTTCAGGTCCGACGACGAAGCTGCGTTCCGGGCCCGACTCGACAGCCAGGCCCCGCTCGACGATGTGCCGGCGCTGCACCGTGCGCCGGGCGCCGATGCGCCGGTCGCGATGCGGCTGCGGGCGCGCGTGCTAAACGATCGCGAGGGTCGCTTTGCCGGCTATGTCGGAACCTTGCGCGAGCCGGCCCCCGCGACCGTCGCGGTGGTCGTACCGGGGTCGGCAAACCCCGCTGCCGGCATGCCGGCGCCCGACGCGCCGAACACTCTGCCGGCCGCGGCCGACAGCATGCCCCTGTCGCTCGAGCCCGACCACGAATCCTTCGGCTACACCGTCTCGCACGACCTGCGGGCGCCGATCCGCGTGGTCGAGGGCTTCACGCGCATCCTCAAGGAAGACTACGGACGGCTGCTCGACCGCATCGGCAACGACCACCTCGACCGCGTGCTGGGCGCGGCCGCGCGCATGAACGCGATGATCGATGCGCTGCTGGCGCTGTCGAAGCTGTCGTCGCAGCCGGTCGCGCGCCAGCCCGTCAACTTGACGCAACTGGCTCAATACGTGATCGAGGACCTGCGACGGCAGAGCCCGCAGCGCGAGGTGCAGTTCCACCTGACGCCCGGGCTGCAGGCTCTGGGCGATCCGACCCTGCTGCGGGTGGTGCTCGAGAACCTGCTGGGCAATGCCTGGAAATACAGCGCCAAGCGCGCCGATGCGCAGATCTGGTTCGAGCGTTCGGGCCACGAGAACGCGATGTTCTGCGTGCGCGACAACGGCGCCGGCTTCGACATGCGTTTCGCCGACCGGCTGTTCGGCGTCTTCCAGCGCCTGCACAGCGCCAACGACTTCCAGGGCACCGGTGTCGGGCTGGCCTCGGTGCGCCGGATCATCCGGCGTCACGGCGGCGAAATCTGGGCCGAGGCCGAGGTCGGCCGCGGCGCGAGCTTCCACTTCTCGCTGCCGGTACCGGCGCGCGGCTGAGCCCGCGCGGCGGCGTCAGGCCTCGGGCAGCGACAGCCGCTCGACCGCCTCCAGCACCCGCTCGGCCTGCTCGGCCGGGCTGCGCCGGTCGGCCTCGGCGAGCCGGCGCAGGCGCTCGAGCGCCGGTCCGCGGGCGAGCGAGAAGCGGTGCATCAACACCCCGACCGCCATCGCGACCACGCTCTCGGACGGTGCGGTCGCGGCCGGCCGGGCGACATCAGGCGACGCGGCGGTCACGACCCCGCGGCGCGCCT
>JBDSZM010000445.1:0-4060 GCA_039925165.1 Burkholderiaceae bacterium | reverse complement strand
TCGACCCCTGGCAGCGCCAGATGCGCGCCCTGCGCGGCGCACTGGCCCGCGCCGGCATCGCCGCCGCGCCACACGAGCCGGCCGGCACCCTGGCGCGACGCGTCCGCCAGCGCTTCGGCGCTGCCGGCGAGGCGCTCGCGGCCCTGCTCGAGACCCTCGAGCGCCAGCGTTACGCGGTCGGTGCGCGGCACCGCCCCGACCGCGCCCTGACGCGACAATCGATCGCACTCGCGCGCGCCCTCGCGGCGCGGCCCGACCCACGTCCGACCTGACACCGATGACCGATCTCTTTCGCCTGCGCTGCCGTGTCCTGCTCGCCCTGGCCTTGTTCGGGCTGTTGTGCAATGCGTCGAGCGCGAAAGCCAAGGCCAAGCCACGCAGCGCCGCCGTCGCCCGGGTGCAGACGGTGGCGGCGGCCGATGCCGAATCCGATCGGGTCACCTACGGCCTGCGCGAGGACGTCCAGCGTTTCGCCGACGAAGTGGCGCAGAGGCACGGCCTCGACCCGGAATGGACCCGGCGCGCACTGTCGCAGGCGCGCTTCCAGCCGACGGTCGCCCGGCTCATCATGCCGCCGCCGGCGGGAACCGCGAAGAACTGGGCGGCCTACCGGGCGCGCTTCGTCGAGCCGGTGCGGCTGCGTGCCGGGCTCGAGTTCTGGAACGCCAACCGGCGCTGGCTCGAGCAGGCCGAGGCGACCTACGGCGTGCCGCCCGAGATCGTGGTCGGCATCATCGGCGTCGAGACGCTGTACGGCCAGCACATGGGTGGCTTCCGGGTCATCGATGCGCTGGCGACACTGGCCTTCGATTTCCCGCCAGGCCGCAAGGACCGCAGCGCCTTCTTCCGTGACGAGCTCGAACAGCTGCTGGTGATGAGCCAGCGCGAGGGCCTGGACCCGACCGCGCCGAAGGGCAGCTACGCCGGCGCGCTCGGCATGCCGCAGTTCATGCCGTCGAGCGTCAATAAGTACGCGGTCGACTTCGACGCCGACGGCCGCATCGACCTGCACCGCAGCAGCGCCGACGTGATCGGCAGCGTGGCGCACTACCTGGCGGAGTTCGGCTGGCAGCGCGGCCTGGCGCCCTACTTCGAGGTCGCGGTTCCGGTCGACGCGACCGACCGCGCGGTGCTGCTCGGGCCGGACATCCTGCCGACCTTCACCACCGCGCAGTTCGCCGAGCGCGGCGCGCGGCTGGCCGAGTCGGCGCGCGAGCTGCCCGGCCTGTTCGCGCTGGTCGAGCTGCAGAACGGCGACGCCGCACCCAGCTACGTCGCCGGCACCACGAACTTTTATGCCGTCACGCGTTACAACTGGTCGAGCTACTACGCGATGGCGGTGATCGCGCTCGGCGACGCGGTCAAGCAGCAGCGCCGCTGAGACGGTCGCGCCGCCACGCCGGCGCGGCCCGGCGTGTTCAACACGCGCGGCGCCAGGCGCCACCCAGGCCGTCCCAGTCGATCCCGCAGGGCGCGCCCTCGAGCACCTGCAGCCCGCGCTCGAGCTCGAAGCTCGATTCGAACCAGCCCGGACCGGCGGCCATCGCAGCGGCAGCATCGAGCGGGGTCGGCAGCGGCTCGTGGAGAGCGGCGTCATCGAGCAGCAACGCCATCCGGGCCAGCACTCGCGCGCTCGGCAAGCGGCACGCCAGGGGGTCGACGGTGACGGCGGTCGGGATCGGATTCATGGGCGGCTTCTCCGGTCAGGCAGGCCCCCAGTGTTCCGGGCGTCGCCCGATGCGCCCATCCTTCTCAGGGCGGAAACCGGCCTTGCCGGCACCCCCACCGACGGACGCCCCCCTTTCGGGGGACGGGCGGCGGGCCGCCACTCGCAGAACCGCTGACCGGCCCTTTCCGGGCCGCAACCCGTTCAGCGCCGACGCAGGTCCAGCGTGTACGGGAAGTCGGGGTTGCGCGGCTCCTCGGCCACGTGCATCGGTCCCGGCGTATGGCCGGTGCGGAAGAAGCGCGCGAGGCGCCGCGCCTCGGCCTCGAGCGCGTTGACCGGGAAGGTCTCGTAGCTGCGCCCGCCGGGATGCGCGACGTGGTACTGGCAGCCGCCGAGAGAGCGTTGCGCGTCGACGTCGACCAGGTCGAAGGTGAGCGGCGCATGCGGGTCGATCGTCGGGTGCAGCGCCGAAGCCGTGTGCCAGGCCCGGAAGCGCACCGCACCGACCGCCTCGCCGCTGCGGCCGGTGGGCTGCATCGGGATCTGCCGGCCATTGCAGGTCAGAACGTGGCGGCCCTCGACCACGCCGGTAGCCAACACCTGGATCCGCTCCAGCGTCGAGTCGACATAGCGCGAGGTGCCGCCGGGCCCGCCCTCCTCGCCCAGCACGTGCCAGGGTTCGAGCGCCAGCCGCAATTCGACTGCGACCCCGGCCACCTCGAAATCGCCGAGCAGCGGGAAGCGGAAGTTCAGGTGCGGCGCGAACCAGATCGCCGGCAGGGTGTAGCCGTGTTCGCCCAACTCGTCGAGCACCGTGCGGAAATCCTGCTCGATAAAGTGCGGCAGCATGTACCGGTCGTGCAGCTCGGTGCCCCAACGCTGCAGCCGCGCCGGCTTGTAGGGCGTGCGCCAGAAGCGCGCCACCAGCGCGCGCATCAGCAGCTGCTGCGCGAGGCTCATGCGGGCGTGCGGCGGCATCTCGAAAGCGCGCATCTCGAGCAGCCCGAGCCGCCCGGTCGGGCCATCGGGCGAGTAGAGCTTGTCGATGCAGAACTCGGCGCGGTGGGTGTTGCCGGTCACGTCGACCAGCAGGTTGCGCAGCACCCGGTCGATCAGCCACGGCGCGCACTGACCGTCGGTCTCGCCCAGCACGCGGTCGAGTTCGGCGAACGCGATCTCGATCTCGTAGACCGCATCGTTGCGCGCCTCGTCGAGGCGCGGCGCCTGGCTGGTCGGGCCGACGAACAGGCCCGAGAACAGGTAGCTGAGCGCGGGGTGGTTGTGCCAGTAGGCGACCATGCTCGCGAGCAGGTCGGGCCGCCGCAGGAAGGGCGAATCGCCCGGCGTCGCACCGCCCAGCACGAAGTGGTTGCCGCCGCCGGTGCCGGTGTGGCGACCGTCGATCATGAACTTCTCGCTCGACAGCCGGGTCTCGTGTGCGGCCTGGTAGAGGTGCGTGGTCTGCGCCACGAGTTCGGACCAGCTGTGCGCCGGGTGCACGTTGACCTCGATCACCCCCGGGTCGGGTGTCACGCGCAGGTTGACCAGGCGCGGGTCCTTCGGCGGCTCGTAGCCCTCGAGCATGAGCGCCAGGCCGAGCTCGGCGGCGGTCGCCTCGATCGCAGCGACCAGCTCGACGTAATCCTCGAGCGCGGCGAGCGGCGGCATGAAGACCCACAGCCGGCCATCGCGCGGCTCGGCGCCGAGCGCGGTGCGCACCACCGCGCTCGCCGACTCAAACCTGGCCGGCTCCGATGCGCCGGCCGCGGGCTGCGCTTCGGCGACGCTATCGGGCGCGCCGTCGCCTGTCGGCGGCAGCGGATCGAAGGGCTGGTTCGGCTCGGCGGGATGGATCCACGGCAGGTCCTCCGGCCGCGCCCAGGGCTGCGAGTCGAGCGGCAGCCGCCAGCCCATCGCCGAGTCGCCGGGCACCAGCAGGCACTGTCCGGTGCGCAGAAACCAAGGCCCGCTCTGCCACCTCTGGCGCGCCTGCGCGACCGGGTTGCGCGCGACCGGCAGCACGTGCCCGACCACGCGCGAGAGGCCCTGGCCGAAGACACGCGCCAGTCGGTCGCGCTCGAGCGGATCGGCCAGCCGGGCGTCGAGCGGATCGACGTTGATCGGCAGCCGGCGCTCGCGCCACAGCGCATAGGCGGCATCTTCATAGGCCGGGAAAACGTGCTCCGGCGACAGGCGCAGCCGCTGCGCCACCCCTCGCAGCAGCGCGCTCGCCTGACCCTCGGTCGCTCCGCCCGGCTGCGGCCCGGTGGCGAACAAGGCCGGCCGGGTCCACAGCGGTTCGCGGTCGGCGCGCCAGAAGAGGTTGAGCGACCAGCGCGGCACCTGCTCGCCCGGATACCACTTGCCCTGGCCGCAGTGCTGCAGCGCGCC
>JBDSZM010000444.1:0-7328 GCA_039925165.1 Burkholderiaceae bacterium | reverse complement strand
GGCCAGTTCGGCGGCGAGCCCTTCGGCTGCCTGGTGGGCGACTACCACTTCGACCACACCCCGCCCGATGTCGAACTGCTGACCGAGATGTCGAAGGTCGCGGCCTCGGCGCACGCCCCGTTCCTCGCCGGCGCCAGCCCGAGCGTGATGCAGATGGAGTCGTGGCAGGAACTCGCCAACCCGCGCGACCTGACCAAGATCTTCCAGACGCCGGAGTACGCATCCTGGCGGTCGCTGCGCGAGTCGGACGATTCGCGCTACCTGTGCCTGTGCATGCCGCGCTTCTTGTCGCGCCTGCCCTACGGCGCGAAGACGAATCCGGTCGATGCCTTCGACTTCGAGGAAGACACCGAAGGCGCGCAGCACGAGAAGTACGGCTGGAGCAACGCCGCCTATGCGATGGCGGCCAACATCACGCGATCGTTCAAGGAGTTCGGCTGGTGCTCGCGCATCCGCGGCATCGAGTCCGGCGGCGCGGTGCAGAACCTGCCCACCCACACCTTCCCGACCGACGACGGCGGCGTCGACATGAAGTGCCCGACCGAGATCGCCATCTCCGACCGGCGCGAGGCCGAGCTGTCGAAGAACGGCTTTCTCGCCATGGTCCACCGCAAGAACTCGGACTTTGCGGCCTTCATCGGCGGCCAGTCGCTGCAAAAGCCGGCCGAGTACGACAACCCCGAGGCCACCGCCAATGCGGCGCTGTCGGCGCGCCTGCCCTACATGTTCGCGTGCAACCGCTTCGCCCACTACTTGAAGTGCATCGTGCGCGACAAGGTCGGCTCGTTCAAGTCGCGCGATGCGATGCAGGACTGGCTCAACAACTGGATCATGAATTACGTTGACGGCGATCCGGCCAATTCGTCCGAACACACCAAGGCCGAACGGCCCCTCGCCGCGGCCAAGGTCGAGGTCGAGGAAGTGGAGGGGGCGCCCGGCTACTACACATCCAAGTTCCTCCTCCAGCCGCACTACCAGCTCGAAGGCCTGACAGTTTCCCTGCGGCTGGTATCCAAGCTTCCGACCGCATGAATCCCGCGGCAGCTGCCGCACCGTGTCCCTCGTATCAACTTAATCACTCGGAGATCGCACCATGGCAGGCAATTCATTCATCAAGCTCAGCGGCTGCAAGGGCGAGTCGCTGCAAAAAGGTTTCGAAGGCGCGCAAGGCTGGATCGAGATCGGCGACTGGGGCTGGGAGATCACGAACGAGTCCAACTTCCTGAAGGGCACGGGATCGGCCGGCGGCAAGGCGACGCCTGGCGCCCTCAACTGGTCGCACTACTACGACACCTCGTCGCCCACGATCATGAAGAACGTGATCCAGGGCAAGGCGTTCGACGAGGTCGAGATCGCGATGTGCAAGAACACCGGCGGTGATAACCCCGAGCGCTTCTTCACGCTGAAGATGAAGTCCGTCTTCATCCAGAAAGCAACCATGAAGGGCGGCGAGGACGGCACTGTGAACCAGGAAGTCGAGATGACCGTCAAGGATGTCGAAATCGACTACAAGCAGCAGGACAACAAGGGAAAGCTGTTGGCCCCGATCAAATCGGGTTGGGATATCGCGACCAACACGGCGCGTTGATGTTCGATGCCGGTGTCTGGGCGGCCAGACATCGGCTCGCTGCTGGCGTTCGCCCAGCCCGCTGCCGGGCTGCGCAGTGTGATCTGGATTCACATCGGCAGGGTCGCGTGCGTGCGACTTCGCTTCACTTCCCGCACGGCCCATGAGTAGCTGCAGCATCTTCCTCAACCTCACCTTCGTGCGCTACGGACGCGTCGACGGCGAATCCAAGACCGAGGGCTACGAGGGCCAGATCGAGGTTGGCGGATTCGACTGGAACTTCGGCCGCAACAACTCGAACAGCGACCGCGCGAGTCACGAGAAGGCCGAACTCGAATTCGAGGGCAAACGGCAGCGCAACCAGGATGCGATCGATACCGGCATCGATCCGGACACGGGCGAGGAGATGAAGGCGGAAGACCGCCGGAAACTGCGGATCGAGATGTTGGGCAGGCGCATCCTGCCATCGTCGAACCAGGTGTCGCTGAAGGAATTCAACTTCACCAAGCGCTTCGACCTTTCGTCCACCGTGATGCTCAGCGCGCTCAACTCGCAGGACGAGATCAAGGAGGCCTGCTTCACGGTGTTGCGCTTCGGCCAGGCGTCCAAGGATTCGACCGTGATGCATACGCCGATCTACACCGTCAAGCTGCGGCGGGGGCGGGTGGCCGCGCTGACCATGCAGGTCCAGTCAGAGGGCAATTCCGGCTGGGCGCTGGTGGACACCGTCGCCTTCAAGTACCGCAGCGTCGACGTGGAATATTTTCCGGTCCCGAAGGTCGATGCGACCCCCAGGCCGGTCGGCAAGACGCCGGCCAAGTCGATCGGCAGGCCGGCCGCCGCTCCGGTCGCCACGTCCCGACAGGCTGGCATACCTTTTTCCTACAACGGGCCTTGAGGGTCGGAGCACCGCATGCAAGGCGCTGAGATCCATCTGCTGCTCGGTCCCAAGAAGCGGGCGATCCAGGGTGACTCGCGCGCCCGATCGCACGAAGACAGCATCGACGTCGACGACTGGAACTTCGGCCTCAGTGTCAAGGAAGACCTGGCAAAGGCCAAGACCAGCGGCGCGCAGGGCAGCGGCAACCAGGCCGATGTGTCGGACCTGCAGATCACCAAGGGCATCGATCGCTCTTCGCCGGCGCTGATGCAACTCGTCGCTTCGGGCGACGAGTTGACCGAAGCGACGATGCACATGATCCACCGCGTGCACCTGAACGTTCGGGTTTCACTGCGCCTGACGGACGTGAGGCTGACCGACTACAAGATCGTCGTCGCGGGCGAGGGTGCGAGCGTCTCGCTGACCGAGACGATCCGGTTGTCGTTCAACAAGATCAAGGTCGAGTACCAGGCCCGCCCGTCCGAGCGCGGGGCCGGCAAGAGCGGGGGCGGGACGCGCAGCTTCGAGATCAAGCTCACCTGAGGCGCGGCATGAACAACTATCAAGACCTCAGCACCACCAGCAGCGACTACAACACGTCGGCCGGCTTCCAATTCGAGTTCCGTTGCGAGCGGTGCGGCAGCGCCTGGCAGTCGCCTTGCGTGCCCTATCGCAGCGGTCAGATCAGCGGGCTGGTGGCACTGCTGACGCGCATGATGGGTGTCAGTTCGAAGATCGGCAACGCGACCCACAGCATGGCCAACCTGCGTTCGTCGGGCGCGCATGCGAAGGCCCTCGCCAGTGCCCAGGCATTGGCAACGCAGCGCTTCCATGTCTGCAGCGAATGTCGAAAGTCGGTCGACGCGGCCTGCTGGGTCACCGATGCGGGACGCTGCATCACCTGCGCACAAGCGGCTGGCGGCGCGCAGCAGGGCAGCGCCGCTGCCGATGCCGGCGGTGGCGGGCACGCCTGCCCCAACTGCCAGAGCCCGACCGACGGCGGACGCTTCTGCCCCGAGTGCGGCTACGACATGGCGACCACGCACAAGAGCTGCCCGGGTTGCGGCGCGCTGCACGCACGCCAGGCGCGCTTTTGCACCGACTGCGGCCACGCCTTCTGATCCTTACCACGCAGGCATCCCATGTCCGACGAACTCTCCCAGTCCGTGGCCGCGGTCCGCGCCGGAAATCCGCACGATGCGCTGCAGCGGCTGACCGCCGCGGTGCGGGCCAGGCCCGCCGATCCAGCGCTACGCGTCTACCTGGCGCAGTTGCTGTGCGTGCTCGGCCAGTGGGAACGCGCCCACACCCAGCTCAACGTGGTCGCCGACATGGACCCGAAGACCGTCGCGATGCGCGAGACCGTCGGCCATGCGATGCGCTGCGAACTGCTGCGCGCCGAGGTGTTTGCCGGCAAGCGCACGCCGATGGTCTTCGGCCAGCCCGACGACTGGCTGGCGCTGCTGATCGAGTCGCTGCTGCAGGCCGGGCAGGGCGACGCCGCGATGTCGCAGGACCTGGCTGCGCGGGCCTTCGACGCAGCACCCGCAAGCGCCGGCGAGATCGACGGCCAGCGCTTCGAGTGGCTGGCCGACGCCGACTCGCGCCTGGGTCCGGTGCTCGAGGCCTGCGTCAACGGCCGCTATTACTGGATCCCCTTCAGCCGCCTGTCGCGCATCCGCTTCGAGCCGCCCGAAGACCTGCGTGACTGCGTCTGGACCGCCGCGCAGCTGATGTTCGAGAACGGCGGCGAGACCGTGGCGCTGGTGCCCACGCGCTACCCGGGGTCGGAGGCGAGTGTCGACGGGCTGATCTGCCTGTCGCGCAAGACCGAGTGGCGCGATGCCGGCGCGGAGCGCTGGTTCGGTCTCGGCCAGCGTGTCTTCGCCAGCGACCTCGGCGAGCACGACCTGATGCAGGCGCGACTGGTGCAGTTCGACCCGATCGCGCCGGCCGCGACGGGCGGACCGACCGCCGCCGACTGAGGCGTCCATGGCCGGACTCACCTCGCAGGAACGGCTCCAGCCCTCGCTCCTCGACCGACTCACCGACCACGACCCGCGCTCGCGCGTCGAGTCGGCCGAAGCGCGGGTACTGAATCGCCAGCAACTGCGCGCGGCCGTGCTGCGCGACCTGGGCTGGCTGTTCAATACCACCCGCCACGAACCGTCGCAGAACTCGCCGCTCGACGCCGAGCGCGGGCGCTGGGAAAGCGCGCCGTACGCCCGCCGTTCGGTGCTCAATTACGGGCTGCCGGCGCTGGCGGGCGAGAGCATGGGCTCGCTCGACTTCGATGCGATCGAGCGTAACGTGCACGACGCGCTGATCGCCTTCGAGCCGCGCATCGATGGCGACACGCTCGAGGTCCAGCTGAGCCTGGACGGCAGCATGCGCGATCACCAGAACGCCCTGCGCCTGGTCATCCGCGGCAAGATGTGGAACCAGCCGATCCCGCTCGAGATACTGCTCAGCGCCGACCTCGACGTCGAGACCGGCACGGTCTCGATCAAGGACATGCGTTAGCGAGCGCCATGGACCCGCGGCTGCTGCGCTATTACAACCAGGAACTGCGCTATCTGCGCGAGATGGGGGCCGAGTTCGCGCGCGAATTTCCCAAGATTGCCGGCCGGCTCGGCATGGACGGCATCGAGGTCGCCGACCCGTATGTCGAACGCCTGCTGGAGGGCTGCGCCTTCCTCGCCGCGCGGGTCCAGCTGAAGCAGGACGCCGAGTTTCCGCAGCTGGCGCAGCGGCTGCTCGAGATGGTATCGCCCAATTTCACGGCGCCGCTGCCGTCGATGACGGTGGTGCAGTTCCAGCCCCTGCCCGACCCCAACCTGCTCAAGGGCTATGCGCTGCCGCGCGGCACGGCGCTGCGCGGGCCGCGCACCGCACTCGGCGATACGCGCTGCGAGTTCCGCACCGCGCAGCCGGTGGTGCTCGATCCGTTGCAGGTCGTCTCGGCCGAGTACTTCCTGAACGCGAGCGACCTCAACCTGGCCGCGCTGCCGCTCCGGGAGCGCCCGCGTTGCGGTGTGCGGGTGCGACTCAAGCTGCCCGAAGGCATGGCGTTCGCGCAGCTCGAACAGCCGAGCCTGCGCTTCTACCTCGGCGGCATGCCCGACACCGCGCTGCGCCTGTACGAGCAGCTGATCGGTGCCTGCATCGGCGTGCTGGCCGGGGCGCCGTCCAAGGGCGGGGCACGCGCCTGGCTCGATCCTGCGAGCGTGCGGCCGGTCGGTTACGACGACGACGAGGCGATGTTGCCGATCACGCTGCGCGGCCTGTCCGGCACCCGGTTGATGCAGGAGTATTTCGGCTTTCCGCAGCGCTTTCTGTTCATCGACGTGGCCGACCTCGGCCCCGCGCTGGTCGGCTGCAGCGGCAGCGAATTCGAACTCGCGTTCCTGTTCTCGCGTCCGGGCATCGGGCTCGAGGGCGTGCTCGAGGCGGCCAACTTCTCGCTGCATTGCGCGCCCGCGGTCAACCTCTTCGAGCGGCGCGCCGACCGGCTCTCGATCGACGACGGCGACCACGCGTTCCACGTCGTGCCCGAGCGCGGTGCGCCGATGGACTTCGAGGTCTACGACGTGACTGCCGTCACCGGCTACGGCGAGGGCGAGGCCGAACGCACCTTCCGCCCGCTCTTCGAGGCACCGCACGGCGCGCCGCCCGGCACCCAGGCCTACTACAGCGCGCTGCGCGAGCCGCGCCTGGTGTCCGACAAGGCACGGCGCGACGGTCCGCGCTCCGGCTACATCGGCACCGAGGTCTTCCTGTCGCTGGTCGACCCGCTCGAGGCGCCGTATTCGGAGACGATGCAGCAGCTCGCCGTGCGCATCCGCTGCACCAACCGCGACCTGCCGCTGTTCATGCCGCTCGGCGGCGCGGCCGACGACTTCACGCTCGACGTCGGGGCGCCCGTCTCGGGCATCCGGGCGATCGCCGGCCCGTCGCGCCCGCACAGCGCGGCGCGCGAAGGCGCCATCGCCTGGAAGCTGCTGAACCTGCTGTCGCTGAACTACCTGTCGCTGCTCGACACCGATCCGCAAGAAGGCGCGGTCGCGCTGCGCGAGCTGCTCGGGCTCTACGCGCGCGGCGCCGAACCGGGGCTGGCGCGCCAGATCGAAGGCCTGCGCCACGTCAGCGTCAAGCCGGTGGTGCGGCGTCATCCGGTCAAGGGGCCGATCGCCTTCGGCCGCGGCATCGAGGTAACGCTCACGGTCGACGACCTGGCCTTTGAAGGCGGTAGCGCGGTGCTGCTGGGTTCCGTGCTGCACCGCTACCTGTCGCGGCATGTCTCGATGAACAGCTTCGTCCAGACCGTGGTGGTGTCGCTCCTGCGCGGCGAGCTCGCGCGCTGGGCCCCGATCGGCGGTGCGAGGCCGGTGGTGTAGCGATGGCACCGTCGACATCCACTTTCCTGGCGCGGCTGGCCGCCAAGCCGCACGGCCACGACCTCTTCCAGGCGCTGCGCCGGATCGAGGGCGCGCACCCGTCGCAGCCGCGCCTGGGCGATGCGCTGCGGCCCGGCGACGAGCCGATCCGTTTCGCGCAAGAAGCTTCGCTCACGTTCGCGCCGGCCGCGCTGGCGGCGCTCGAATCGTCGCCGGGCACGCCGCCGCGGCTGGTGCAGCGCATCTTCGGCCTGCTCGGGCCGAACGGCCCGCTGCCGATCCACCTGACCGAGTACGTGCGCGAGCGCCTGCTGCACCACGCCGACCCGACGCCGCAGCGCTTCCTCGACATGCTGGTGCACCGCTTCGGGCTGCTGTTCTATCGCGCCTGGGCGCGCTCGCAGCCGGTCGTCAGCCTCGACCGCGCCGACGACAACCGCACCGCGCGCCACCTCGGCGCGCTGGCCGGCCTGGGCGAGCCGGG
>JBDSZM010000443.1:0-4060 GCA_039925165.1 Burkholderiaceae bacterium | reverse complement strand
CCGGCGCAGGGACCCGGCGCGGCGTACAGCGGCGGCGAGTGCGTCGACTGGTCGGGTCAGATCGTCGATGACGGCTACAGCGTGGCAGGCAACATGCTTGCAGGTCCGCAAGTGATCGCAGCCACCGCCGACGCCTATCGCCGCAGCCACGGCCGTCCGCTGGCGGCGCGCCTGCTGGCGGCGATGCAGGCCGGCGAGGCGGCGGGCGGCGACAAGCGCGGCAAGCAATCGGCGGCGCTGCGCATCCAGGCCGACGAGGACCGGGCCGAGCTCGACCTGCGGGTCGACGACCACGCCGACCCACTGCCCGAACTGGACCGCCTGTACCGCGTGAGCCTCGAGCGCTTCCTGCCCTTCCTGGCCTGTCTGCCCGGGCGCCACGACCCGGTGGGCCTGACCGACCGGGTCGAGATCGAGGCGCGCATCGCGGCCTTGCGCTCCCCATGAACCCGCCGGCACTGCTGCTCGAGGTCCGCGACCTGCGGACCCGCTTCGATACCGACGACGGCCGCTACGCGGCGGTCGACGGGGTGAGCTTTGCGGTCGACGCCGGGCGCACGCTCGCGATCGTCGGGGAGTCGGGTTGCGGCAAGAGCGTGACCGCGCTGTCGATCATGGGCCTGGTGCCCAAGCCGGCCGGCCACGTCGACCCGACGTCGTCGATCCGCTTCGAGGGTGTGGAACTGGTCGGCGCGCCCGAGCGCAGCCTGCAGGACCTGCGCGGCAACGCGATGGCGATGATCTTCCAGGAGCCGATGTCGTCGCTCAACCCGGCCTTCACCATCGGCGACCAGATCGTCGAGGGCCTGCTGCGGCACCGCGCCGGCTGGGCCTCGACGGCGACGGGTGCGGGCGGGGTGCGCGAGCAGGCCACGGCGCGTGCGATCGAGATGCTGCGCAAGGTGCGCATCCCGGCGCCCGAACAGCGCCTGCACGACTACCCGCACCAGCTCTCCGGCGGCATGCGCCAGCGCGCCATGATCGCGATGGCGCTGGCCTGCACGCCGCGCCTGCTCATCGCCGACGAGCCGACGACCGCGCTCGACGTGACGATCCAGGCGCAGATCCTGGCGCTGCTGCGCAGCCTGCAGCGCGACACCGGCACCGCGGTGGTGCTGATCACGCACGACCTGGGGGTGGTGGCCGAGGTGGCCGACGACGTCGTCGTGATGTACGCCGGCCAGGTGGTCGAACGCGCGCCGGTGCAATCGCTCTTCGACGCGCCGCAGCACCCTTACACGGTCGGCCTGCTCGGCTCGATCCCGCGGCTGGACGTGCAGCGCGAGCGGCTCGCGGCGATCGACGGCCAGGTGCCGAGCCCCCTGCGCCCGCCGCCCGGCTGCCGCTTCGCCGACCGCTGCCCCTACGCCGACGCGCATTGCCGCGCCGTGCCGCCGCCGCTGCGCGAAGTGGCGCCCGGACACGCGTCGGCCTGCTGGAAGGCGCCGCTCGATCCGCAGCAACTGCTCGCGTCCGCGGCGCTGGCGGCGACCGCATGAGCGCGACCGAGCAGCGCGTCGACCCGCCGGTCGCGGCCGGTCCGGTTGGCGCCGCGCCCGAGCCGCTGCTGCGGGTCGAGGGCCTGGTGAAGCACTTCCCGGTCCGCCGCGGCGTGTTCGGCCGGGCGCGCGGCGCGGTCCGCGCGGTCGATGGCGTCGACCTCACGCTGGCTGCCGGCGAGACCCTCGGCATCGTCGGCGAGTCGGGCTGCGGCAAGTCGACCCTGGGCCGTGTGGTGCTGCGGCTGATCGAGCCGACCGCCGGGAGAATCAGATTCGAGGGCGTCGACCTGGGCACGCTCGGCGCTGCCGAGCTGCGGGCGCGCCGGCGCGCGATGCAGCTCATCTTCCAGGACCCGTACTCGTCGCTCAACCCGCGCATGACGGTCGGCCAGACCCTCGCCGAGCCGCTGATGCTGCACCGCCTGCACACCGGCCGGCACGCCGAGCGCGTGGCCGAGCTGCTGCGCACGGTGGGCCTCGCGCCCGAGCACGCGCTGCGCTACCCGCACGAGTTCTCGGGCGGCCAGCGCCAGCGCGTCGGGATCGCCCGCGCGCTGGCGGCCGAGCCGAAGCTGATCGTCTGCGACGAGGCAGTGTCGGCACTCGACGTGTCGGTGCAGGCGCAGGTGGTCAACCTGCTGCGCGACCTGCAGGCAGCCTACGGGCTGGCCTACCTGTTCATCGCGCACGACCTGGCGGTGGTCAAGCACATCGCCAGCCGGATCGCCGTGATGTACCTCGGCCGCATCGTCGAGATCGCCGACAAGGCCGCGCTGTTCGACGCGCCGCGCCATCCGTACACGCAGGCGCTGCTGGCGGCAATCCCGGTGCCCGAGCCCGGCCTGCAGCGCGAGCGCGTGCTGCTCGCCGGTGACGTGCCGAGCCCGCTCGCGCCGCCCAGCGGCTGCCACTTCCACACCCGCTGCCCGCACGCCCGGCCGCTGTGCACGCAGGTCTCGCCGGCGCTCGAGACCGACCCTGCCGGCCACGCGACCGCCTGTCACTATTGGCGCGAGATCGCCGCCCCGCCGCCGATCGCGCCACGCAGCCAACCATCGGCCGCCAAGCTGCGCCTCGAGCGGCTGCAATCCGCCTTCATCGCGCCGTGATCGGCACGGCCGACCCGGTCACTTCCAGATCCCACTCCGAAAGGTTCCGCCCATGACACCGATCCGCCCGCCCCGACTCGCCCGACTCCTGTGCGCCAGCGCGCTCGCGCTGCTGCCGCTCTTCACCGCGGCGCAGAACGCGTCGACCCTGCGCGTCGGCCTGGCCGAAGACCCCGACGTGCTCGATCCGACGCTCGCCCGCACCTTCGTCGGCCGGATCGTGTTCTCGGCGCTGTGCGACAAGCTGTTCGACGTCGACGAGAAGCTCACCATCGTGCCGCAACTCGCCACCGCCTACGAATGGTCGGCCGACAGCAAGACGCTGACGCTCAAGCTGCGCCCGAACGTCACGTTCCACGACGGCGAGAAGTTCGACGCCGCCGCGGTCAAGTTCAACCTCGAGCGCCACAAGACGATGGCGGGTTCGAACCGGCGCGGCGAACTCGCGCCGGTGGCGAGCGTCGACGTGGTCGACCCCGCGACCGTCAAGCTCAACCTGTCGGCGCCGTTCTCGCCGCTGCTCGCGCAGCTCGCCGACCGGGCCGGGATGATGGTCTCGCCGAAGGCGGCACAGGCCGCCGGCGACAAGTTCGGCGCCTAGCCGGTGTGCTCGGGGCCGTTCAAGTTCGTCGAGCGGGTGGCGCAGGACCGCATCGTGTTCGAGCGCTATGCCAACTACTGGAACAAGGACGCGATCCACTTCGACAAGATCGTCTACACGCCGGTGCCCGACGCGACGGTGCGGCTGGCCAACCTGAAGTCGGGCCAATTCGACTTCATCGAGCGGGTCGCGTCGAGCGACATGGAAAAGCTCAAGGGCGAGAAGAAGCTCAAGACCTCGCGCATCACCGAGATCGGCTACCAGGGCATCACGATCAACATCGGCAAGAGCGATCAGGCGCAGAAGAACCCGCTCGGCAAGGACGCCAAGGTGCGCGAGGCGTTCGAGCTGTCGATCGACCGCCAGGGTCTGGTGCAGGTGGTGATGGACAACGAGGCGACGGTCGGCAACCAGTGGGTCGCGCCCACCAACAGCTTCTACGCGAAGACACTGCCGGTGCCCAAGCGCGACATCGCCCGCGCCAAGGCCCTGCTGAAGGAAGCCGGGGTCGAGAAGCCGAGCTTCACGCTCGTCACGCCGACGACCTCGGACGCGCAACGCCTCGCGCTGGTCGTGCAGGCGATGACCCGCGAGGCCGGCTTCGACGTGAAGATCCAGGCGGCCGAGTTCGCAACCTCGCTCAACATGGCCGACAAGGGCGACTTCGAAGCCTACGTGCTGGCCTGGAGCGGCCGCGCCGACCCGGACGGCAACCTGTTCAGCTTCCATGGCTGCAAGCAGCCGCTGAACTACGCCGGCTACTGCGATGCCGAGACCGACAAGCTGCTGGCCCAGTCGCTCGAACTGCGCGACCCGGCGGCGCGCACCAAGGTCTTCGAGCAGATCGC
>JBDSZM010000442.1:0-2602 GCA_039925165.1 Burkholderiaceae bacterium | reverse complement strand
TCGTTGGCCTCGGCGGTCTGCACCATCTTCATCTGGGCCTCGAACTGGCGTGCCGCGGCAATCATCGCAACCATGGTCTCGACCGGGCTCACGTTCGAGCCCTCGAGCGCGCCGTCCTGCAGGCGGGCCAACGGATCGGCCCCGAGATCGCCTTCGGCGGCGCGGAACAGGCCGTCGGTACTGCGCGTGAGCGACGCCTCGGGCGTGACCAGCTTGAGCCGGCCGACGACCGAGCTGCGGCCGCCGGCGGCCCGCGCGCTGACGCTGCCGTCGCCGCCGATCGAAATCTCGGTGTTGGGCGGAACCTGGATCGGGCCGCCATCGCCGAGCACCGTCAGGCCGCCGCGGGTGGTCAGCGTTCCGTCGGCCGATACGTCGAGCGAGCCGCCGCGGGTGTACGCCTCGGTGCCGTCGAGCCCCTGCACCGCGAGCCAGGCCTGGCCCTTCATCGCGACGTCGAGGTTGCGGCCGGTGCCCGCCACCACGCCGGGGCTGGCGTCGTAGCCGGGGGTGGTCTCGAGGGCATAGACGCGGGTGCTCGCGCCGCTGCCTTCGACCGGCACCGCACGGAAGGCGGCAAGCTCGGCGCGAAAGCCGACCGTCGACACGTTGGCCAGGTTGTTGGCCAGCGTGTCCTGGCGCTGCATCGTCGCTTTCGCGCCCGACATCGACAGGTAGATCATGCGGTCCATGGCGTGGCCTCGTCGTCAGTGCCGCCGGGCGCGCGGGCCGGCGGCGGTCATCACTTCAGGTTGACCAGCGTCTGCAGCACCTGGTCCTGCGTCTTGATGGTCTGCGCGTTGGCCTGGTAGACGCGTTGCGCTGTGATCATGCTGACCAGTTCGGCCGTCAGGTCGACGTTCGATTCCTCGAGCGCGGCCGACTGCAGCGCGCCGAGGTTGCCGTCGCCCGGAACGCCGACGATCGGGTCGCCCGATCCGTAGCTGCTCGACCAGCCGTTGCCGCCGCGGGGCGACAGACCCTGCGGATTGCGGAAGGTCGCGAGCTCCACCTGCCCGGCCGATTTCGACTGGCCGTTCGAATAGCGCGCATTCACGATGCCGTTGGCCTCGAAGCCGATCCCCACCAGCTGGCCGGCGGCATAGCCGTCCTGCGACAGGTCGGTGACGGCGAACGGCGAGCCGTACTGCGTCGCGCCCGACAGGCTGAGGGCGACGCCGCTGATCGGCACCGTGACCGCGCCGACCCCGTTGGTGGTGGCCGGGATATCGATCGGCACGGTGCCGACCGGTGCGGTCGGCGCGCCGCCGTTGGCGGGGAAGGTGATGGTCGTCGACGGGGTCGGATTGCCGCTCGCATCGACCGAGAGCGGCGTTCCGTTCGCGGTGACGTAGACGTTCCAGGTATCGGTCGCGGCCTTCTGAAAATAGTAGGTCAGCGCCACATCCTGGCCCTTCGCGTCGTAGGTCGTCAGCGAAGTCGCGTTGTTGTAGGTCTTGGCATCGACCAGGTCGATCATCGGACCGGCAGCGGGCAGCGTGACCGCGGCGCGCGCGTCCAGATTGACCTCCATCGTGATCCGGCTCGAGGCCTGCGGCGTGATGCCGGCGGTCGGCAGCTTGAGCGCCTGCGACTTGCCGGCCTGGATCGTGCCCGTGCCGTCGGCCGGGTAGCCGAGCAGCCGGTCACCACCGTTGTTCACCACATAGCCGTCGCGGTCTACCTTGAACTGGCCGTTGCGCGTATACGAAATCGGACTCTTGCCGTCGGTCACCTGGAAGAAACCGGCGCCGTTCAACGCCAGGTCCATCGGATTACCGGTGGCCACGATATTTCCCTGCGTGAACTGCTGCGATACGGCGGACAGGTTGACGCCGATGCCGATGCTGTTGGCCGCCGCGCCGCTCATCGATGTCGCGTACATGTCGGCGAATTCAGCGCGCGACAACTTGGCGCCGTAGGTGTTCGAGTTCGCGATGTTGTTGCCGATCACTTCCAGGCTCTTGCTGGTGGCGTTCAGTCCGGAGAGGCCTTGCTGGAAACTCATGGGATGGTCCTTGGTGTGCGGCGTGCGCCGGGAAACGGGAGGAGCGCAGCGCGATCAGTTGAAGGCGCGCACCGTGCTGTAGCCGACGCTGCCGGCGTGCTCGAGCTCGAGATTGAAGCCGGTGCCGGTGGTCGTCACCGCGTCGACCTTGTCGCGCATCAGTGCGGTCGCGCTCGAGTTGACGCCGCCGGTGGTCGCGGTTACGCGAAAGCGCAGCGCGCTGTCGTTGGTGGCGCTGCCGGCGACCCAGTCGAAGCCGTGCAGGCCGCTGCCCTGCGCGCCCAGGTTGAGCGTCTCGACCACCTGGCCGCTCGGCGCCAGCACCTCGACCTTGACCGCATCGGCCGGCCCGGCGAGCTCGTAGCCGCCCTGTCCGACGCCGTTGTCGATGTCCAGCAAGTTGCCCGGCACCACCACGTCGCGCCCGACCAGCGACGCGCCCTGCAGTGCCTGCAGTTGCGCGAACTGGCCCGACAGGCCCTGCACCGTGGTGTTGAGCTTCTCGATCCCGTTGACGGTATTGATCTGCGCCATCTGGCTCGTCACCTGGGCGTTGTCCATCGGATTCAGCGGATCCTGGTTCTGCATCTGCGC
>JBDSZM010000441.1:0-5137 GCA_039925165.1 Burkholderiaceae bacterium | reverse complement strand
GCGGCTGGCGCGACGGCGTGCGCTATGGCGCGATCGGGCTGCCGCTCGCCTTCGTCGCCTTGCCGCTGTACGTGAACCTGCCGGACCACTACGCCGCCACGCTCGGCGTGCCGCTCGGCTGGCTGGGCGCGGTGCTTCTTGCGGCGCGGCTGCTCGACGCGCTGGTGGACCCGTGGATCGGGCGCCGGGTCGACGCGCTGCTGGCGCAGTCGTCGCGCCGTGCCTGGGGCGTCGCGGCCGGCTTCGGCCTCGTGCTCGCGCTCGCGTTCGCCGCCCTCTTCCATCCGCCGGTCGCCGGCACGCCGGCGCTGCTGGCGTGGTGCGCCGGCTGGCTGGCGGTGACCTACCTCGCCTACAGCGTGGTCAGCGTGACCCACCAGGCCTGGGGCGCGCGGCTCGGCGGCGACGAGGTCCAGCGCGGCGGCATCGTGGCCTGGCGCGAAGGCCTGGCGCTCGCCGGCGTGCTGCTGGCGAGCGTGCTGCCGTCGCTCGGCGGCTATGCGCTGACGGCCGGCCTTTTCGCACTGACGCTGGCCATCGGCCTGGCGCTGTGGCGGGTCGCGCCGGCGGCCGATCGGCAGCGTGCCGCGTCTGGAGGCGCCGCCGTGTCGCCGCTGGCGCAGCCCGCATTCCGGCGCCTGCTCGCGGTCTTCCTCGTCAACGGCATTGCCAGCGCGGTGCCGGCGACGCTGGTCCTCTTCTTCGTGCGCGACCGCCTGCAGGCGCCCGGCTATGCGCCGCTGTTCCTGGCCAGCTACTTCGCCGCCGCGGCGCTCGCCATGCCGCTGTGGCTGCGCGTGGTCGCGCGGATCGGCCTGGCGCGCGCCTGGCTCGCGTCGATGCTGCTGGCGGTCGCGGCGTTCGCCGGCGCGCTCGCGCTCGGGCCGGGCGATGTCGCTGCCTACGCCGCGGTCTGCATCGCCAGCGGCGTCGCGTTGGCGGCCGACCTGGTCGTGCCGGGCGCGCTGCTGGCCGGCGTCGTGATGCGCACGCCGGGGGCGGGTCGCGACGAAGGCGCCTACTTCGGCTGGTGGAACTTCGCGACCAAGCTCAACCTCGCGCTCGCCGCCGGCGTGGCGCTGCCGATGCTGCAGGCGTTCGGCTACGCGCCGGGGGCACAGGACGCGCGCGCCCTCGACGCCCTGGCAATCGCCTACTGCGTGCTGCCGTGCCTGCTCAAGCTGGTCGCGGCGGCGCTGCTGTGCCTGCTCTGGATCCGCCAACCCCAACCGCTGACCACATGACCCCACGTCCTTCCTTCGTTCGCACCGCCACCGCCGCGCTGTTCGCCGTCCTTCTTGCCGCCGGCTGCGCCTCGCCGACTCCGGCCGACTATGCCAACCAGACACCGACGCTCGACCTGTCGGCTTATTTCAACGGCGAGGTGATGGCCCACGGCCTCTTTACCGACCGCAGCGGCAAGGTGGTGCGGCGCTTCACGGTGCGCATGCTGTGCACCTGGAACGGCGACGATGGCGTGCTCGACGAACGCTTCCTCTACAGCGACGGCGCGACCGAACGCCGGGTCTGGCGCCTCAAGAAGCTGCACGGCCCGGGCAACGAAGGCCGCTACACCGGCACCGCCGACGACGTGGTCGGCAGCGCCGACGGCCGCGTGGCAGGCAATGCCTTCCAGTGGAAGTACACCCTCAAGCTGCCGGTCGACGGCAGCGTGTACGAGGTCCAGTTCGACGACTGGATGTACCTGATGGGCGACGGCGTGATGCTCAACAAGGCAGTGATGAGCAAGTTCGGCGTGCGCCTCGGCGAGGTCACGCTCGCCTTCACGAAGAAGCCCTGAGAACCGCGCATGGCCCTCAATCCCCGCATCACCGACTGGACCGGTCGCACGGTCTGGCTGGTCGGCGCCTCGAGCGGCATCGGCCGGGCTTGCGCCGAGTTGCTGCACGCCCGCGGCGCGACGGTCGTGGTCTCGGCGCGCAACGCCGACGCGCTGGCCGGTTACACCGCTGCGCACGCCGGCAGCCTGGCCCTGCCGCTCGACGCCACCGACCGCGATGCGATGCGCGGCGCGGCGCGCCAGATCGTCGAACGCCAGGGCCGCATCGACCTGGCGCTGTACTGTGCGGGCCACTACAAGGCCTTGCGCGCGACCGACTTCGACCTCGACGAGATGCTGCTGCACAACCGGGTCAACTACGTCGGCGCGCTGCACCTGCTCGATGCCGTGCTGCCGGTGCTGCGCGACCAGCGCGGCGGCCACCTGAGCCTCGTCTCGAGCGTGGCCGGCTACCGCGGCCTGCCGAAGTCGCTCGGCTACGGGCCGACCAAGGCGGCGCTGATCAACCTGGCGCAGACGCTGTACCTGGACCTGCACGACTTGAACATCGGCGTGTCGGTCGTCAACCCGGGCTTCGTGCGCACCGCGCTCACCGCCGGCAACGGCTACGAGATGCCGGCGCTCCTCACACCCGAGCAGGCCGCGCGCGAGATGCTGCGCGGCTGGGCCGCCGGTGCGTTCGAGATCCACTTCCCGAAGCGCTTCACGCTGTACATGAAGGCGCTCAGCCACCTCGGCGACGGTTGGTACTTCAGCGCTATCCGGCGCGCGACGGGCCTGTGAACGGCGGCTGCGACGACCCGCGTTTCGCGCGTCTGGTTGACCTGTTCGAGCACCTGGCGCCGGGCGACGTGGCGCAGTTGGGGGATCACTATGCGGCCGGTGCGCGCTTCAAGGACCCGTTCAACGAGGTCACCGGCGTGCCCGCCATCCAGCGCATCTTCGAGCACATGTTCGTGGCACTCGACGCGCCGCGCTTCGTGGTGCATGCGGTCATCGTGCAGGGCGACCAGGCGGTGCTGACCTGGGATTTCCGGTTCCGATTCAAACGCGGTGACCCGCGCGAACAGACCGTGCGCGGTGCCTCGCACCTGGTGCTCGATGGCGCCGGACTGATCACGTTGCACCGCGATTACTGGGACGCCGCCGAAGAGCTGTACGAGAAGCTGCCGCTGCTGGGCACGCTCATGCGCTGGATCAAGCGGCGCGTGAATGCCGGCTGAGCGGCCAACTGCGCGCCCGGCTCAGCGCAGGTAGCCCTTGCGCCGGAAGTAGATGAACGGCGCGGCCACCGAGGCGACCATGAGGGCGATCGCGAACGGGTAGCCGAAGCGCCAGTCGAGTTCGGGCATGGCGCGGAAGTTCATGCCGTAGATGCTGGCGATCAGTGTCGGCGGCAGCAGGGCGACACTCGCGACCGAGAAGATCTTGATGATCTTGTTCTGGTTGATGTTGATGAAGCCGACCGTCGCGTTCATCAGGAAGTTGATCTTGTCGAACAAGAAGGTGGTGTGGCTGTCGAGCGAATCGATGTCGCGCAGGATCTGCCGCGCCTCCTCGAACTGCTCGGCGCTCAGCAACCGGCTGCGCATCATGAAACTGACCGCGCGGCGGGTGTCCATCACGTTGCGGCGGATCCGCCCGTTCAGGTCTTCCTCGCGCGCGATGGCGCCCAGCGCCTGCCCGGCGGCCTCGTCGTTCACGTCCTGCTTGAGGACGCGCGCGCTGACCGCCTCGAGGCTGTCGTAGATGCTTTCGAGCGCATCGGCGCTGTACTCGGCATCGGCGGCATAGAGCTTGAGCAGCACGTCCTTCGCATCCTCGATCAGCGCCGGGATGCGGCGCGCCCGCAGCCGCAGCAGCCGGAATACCGGCAGATCCTCGCTGTGGACCGAGAACAGCACCTTCTTGTAGACGATGAAGGCGGCGCGCACGTTGCGCGGCGTCTCGCCGTCGTCGATCAGGAAGTCGGAGCGGATGTGCAGCTCGCCGTTGTCCTCTTCGTAGAAGCGGGCGGATTCCTCCAGGTCGTCGTCGACCGCATCGTCGGGAATCGTGACCCCGAAGTGCTGGGCGATCCAGCCCTTCTCTTGCGCCGTCGGGGCGTCGAGGTCGACCCAGACCGGCTGGACGTGGGCCAGTGCCTCGAGGCTGGCGATCTCTTCCTGGAACAGGCGGCCGTTGACCAGCGTGAACACATTCAGCATGGAGCGCTCCAACACGACCGCGGCGTTGCTGGAGCGCGCGCTGGCGTACGGGTGTGTGTGGGTTCGGTCCCGTCCCACCCCAGCCGGCGCTGGCGCGGACGGTCACCGAGGGGCGGGGTGGTCCAAGGAAAGTCGGCCTTGATTCGAGGCGCAAATTATGGCATCGGGATCCGCTCCGTCAGGTACCTGCACCGCGGGTCGGGCGAAAGCCGCGCGGCTTGCTACGCCCCCCGAACCTGTGCACACTGACCCGTACTTCCACGACCTCGAAGGAGTCCCCATGAACTTGACGATCAGCGGCCATCACCTGGATGTCACCCCGGCGTTGCGTGAGTACGTGGTCACCAAGCTGGACCGCGTGAATCGGCATTTCGACCAGGTGGTCGACATCAACGTGCTGCTGTCGGTCGAGAAGCTGAAGGAGAAGGAACGGCGCCACAAGTCCGAGGCCACGTTGCACGTCAAGGGGCGCGACATCTTCGTTGAGACCACCCACGAGGACATGTATGCGGCGATCGACCAGCTGATGGACAAGCTCGATCGCCAGGTCTGCCGCCACAAGGACAAGCTGCAGGACCATCACCACACCGCCGCCAAGCGGATCGATGCACCGCCCGCTTGATCGCCGACGCTCATTCGCGGGCCAGCACCCGGTTCGGGCGAGAAGAAACTGGCGCCGGGTCGGCCGTGCCGGCACGCCGGCCCCGGGCCGCGGCCCATAATTCATCACCCTGTCACTTTCACGTGCGCCGCGCCGGTCGTCCCGGGCGCGCCGCCGCGATGCCGCGATGAACCGTCTGTCTGCCATCCTGCCCGCCAGCAACGTGCTGGTGGGGGTCGACGCCACCAGCAAGCGACGTGCGTTCGAGCATGCGGGTCTGTTGTTCGAGAACCAGCACGCCATCGCGCGCGCCACCGTGGCGGACAACCTGTTCGCCCGCGAGCGGCTCGGCTCGACCGGCCTCGGACACGGCGTGGCGATTCCGCACGGACGCATCAAGGGGCTGAAGAACCCGCTCGCCGCGGTGTTGCGGGTGCAGCAGCCGATTCCGTTCGACGCGCCCGACGAAGAGCCGGTCCAGCTCCTCATTTTCCTGCTGGTGCCCGAGGCCGCGACCCAGCGCCACCT
>JBDSZM010000440.1:0-3929 GCA_039925165.1 Burkholderiaceae bacterium | reverse complement strand
CACCACCGTGGGAACGGCGGTGGGCACCGGCTTCGCGGCGGCGGTGCTGCCGATCCAGGCCCAGACCGCGATCAAGACCGACAGCGTCGGCCTGAGCGCCGGCGAAGTGATGATCGTGGTGGGCGACTTCAAACTGCCCGCCTACCGCGCCATGCCGGCCGGCAAGACCCGCTTGCCGGTGGTGCTGGTGGTGTCCGAGATCTTCGGCGTGCACGAGTACGTCGCCGACGTTGCGCGACGCTTTGCCAAACTCGGCTACCTGGCCATCGCCCCCGAACTCTTCGTGCGCCAGGGCGATGCGCAGTCCTACGGCGAGGTCTCGAAGCTGGTCGCCGAGGTGGTCAACAAGGTGCCCGACGCGCAGGCGATGAACGACCTCGACGCGAGCGTGGCCTGGGCCAAGGCGAACGGCGGCGATGTGTCGCGGCTGGGCGTCACCGGCTTCTGCTGGGGCGGCCGCATCACCTGGCTGTATGCCGCGCACAACCCGATCGTCAAGGCCGGCGTGGCCTGGTACGGCCAGCTGCAGGGCACGCCGAGCGACCTCAAGCCGACGAACCCGATCGATCGGGTCGGCAAGCTGCATGCGCCGGTGCTCGGCCTGTACGGCGACGCCGACCCGGGCATCCCGCTGGCGGCGGTGGCGCAGATGAAGGGCGCACTGGCCGAGGGCAGCCCGGCGGCCAAGCGGTCGGAGCTCGTGGTCTACCCCGGCGCGCCGCACGCCTTTCACGCCGACTACCGGCCGAGCTACCGGCCCGACGCCGCCGAGGACGGCTGGCGTCGCTGCACCGCCTGGTTCCGCAGCCACGGCGTCGCCTGAGCGCCCCACCTGCGGCGCGCCGGCCCCCGGGTCAGGCGGCGTGGCTGCGGAAGAACCAGCGCCGCGCGCCACGCAGCGCGAACGGCTGCCAGTGCGCCGGGTCCTGGGCCAGGCGGTCGGCCACCGCATACAGCGCGCAGGGGTTGAAGCCCAGGCCGATGTGGCTGGCCGGCACCTCGATGTTCTCGCACAGCGGCCCGGCCGGGTTCAGGCTGCAGCGCCAGGCCACGATGCCGTCGCTGCGCGAGAAGATCGACGTCGTCGGCAGCCCGGGCGCGATCCGCACCTGCGCCAGCAGCGCCTCGTCGTGGGCGTCCTGACCGCTCGTGAACTCGTAGAGCCGCCAGGCGTTGGTGGCGGTCGGGTGGCCGGTGAAGGGCGTGCCGAGCGTCACCACGCAGCGCGTCAGCTCCGGGTGCAGCTTGGCGATCTCGCGGGCATATACGCCGCCCAGACTCCAGCCGACCAGGCTGACCGGCTCGCCGTGGCGCTCGGCCAGAGCCCGCAGCGTCTCGGCGCAGCGCTCGATCACACCGGAGCGCGGCCCGAAGTTGAAACCCTGGCGCCACGGATGTGCCGCATAGCCGAGTGCTCTCAGGTAGCGGCGCAGCGGCGCGGTCGACAGGTCGTTGGCCGACAGCCCCGGCAGCACCAGCACCGGCCGGCCGTCGCCGCGTGGCACGCGCCGCAGCCAGGGCGTCATCACGATGCTGGCGGCGTATTCGAGCGGCGCCCGAGCTTCGAGCAGCAACTGCCACGCAGGCGGCGCGCGCAGGGCGTCGGGGGCGTCGGCAGGGGCGGTCTTCATGCGAGGGCGGGGCGGTGCGCGCCGATGTTAAGGGGGACCACAATCGCAGTCGCACCGCCGCCCTGTCCACCCCGCCATTCATCCATCCGCGCCCTGCCCGATGCCGCTCGAGGTCGACCTCCGCATCCGCGTCGCCGCGCCGCGCCGCCACTTCGAGCTGGCCGCCCGGTTCGCATCGTCGCGCGACCGCATCGTGCTGTTCGGCCCGTCGGGCGTCGGCAAGACGCTGACACTGCACGCCATCGCCGGCCTGCTGCGGCCGGTGTCGGGACGGATCGCGATCGGTGGCCGGGTCGTCTACGACAGCGCCGCCGGCATCGACCTGCCGGCACGCTCGCGCGGCGTCGGCTACCTGTTCCAGGACGGTGCGCTGTTTCCGCACCTCGACGTCGAACGCAACATCGGCTTCGGCCTGGTCGAGGGTCTGGCGGCCCGACCGGATGCGGCCGGCCGGCGCAAGGTCGACGCTCTCATGCGCGCGTTCGACATCTTCGAGCTGCGGGCGAGCCGCCCCGACGAGCTGTCCGGCGGGCAACGTCAGCGGGTCGCGCTGGCGCGGGCCCTGGTGCGCGAACCGGCACTGCTGTTGCTCGACGAGCCCTTCGCCGCGCTCGACATCGCCCTGCGCGAGCAAGTGCGCGACGAACTGCTGCGGGTGCGCGAGCGCTTCGGCGTGCCGATGCTGCTGGTGACGCACGACCTCGACGATGTGCGGCGCTGCGCCGATGCGCTGGTACTGTTCGAACCCGGCGGCGCGGTCCGCAGCATCGATGCGGGCACGGGGCCGGACGTTGCCGAAGCGCTGGCGGCGCACGCGCGCAGGTCGCTCGTAAGCCCGCCGCGCGCGTCAGCGTCGGTCACCACGGCGGTCGCCGCGCCCAGCGTCGCCGGCTGACAACCTACAGCCGCACGGTCCTGCCGACGTAGAGGATCGGCCCGGTCGGGCGCCCGGTCGGCGAGCCGGCTTCGGGTTCGAGCGTGAGTTCGAAGAGCTGCTGCGCCTCGACCGCCGGCAGCCGCGCGACCGGCAGTTCGGTCACCTGCCCCGGGGTGACGAGGCCGAGCGAGGTCGGCGCGGTGGCGCTTTGCGCCTTGGTCCAGAACTGCACCGAGCGCCCCGTCGGCACCGGCGCCGCCCGGCCGATCGGGACCAGCCGCACGCGTTCGCCGGCGGTGACCTCGACCAGCCAGCCGGCGGTGTTGTCGCCCGGCGCCTGCAGCACCGCCAGGTAGCGTTCGCGTTCCACCCACGGCGGCGCTCGCAGCAACAGCAGCGTGGCGATCAGCACCGAGGCCACCATTGCCAGCGCGCTGCCGATCTGCCAACGCCGCAGGCGCCGCCACAGCGGGTCGTTGGCGGCGGGCGCGTCGGTCTTCGTCGGCGCAGGCGGGAGCGCCATCACTGCTCGCGGTGCCGCCCCGAGCCGGGCTTCGATCGCCGCCCAGGCCAGCCCGGCATCGTCGGCCGGTGCGACCCGGCCGGCCAGAGGCAGCAGTCGGTCCTGCCAGGCGTAGACCGCGGCCTGCAAGGCCGCATCGGTGGCCAGTGTCGACTCGAAGCGCGCGCGCTCGGCGGCATCGAGCGTGCCGAGCACGTACTCGCCGGCGCCGACGTCGCGGTCCTGCGGATCGTCGAGGTTCATGCCAGGCACTCCTTGAGCGCCAGCAGGCCGCGCCGGATCCAGGACTTGACGGTGCCGACCGGTGTCGTCAGGCGCTGCGCGATCTGCTCGTGGGTATAGCCCTCGACGAAGGCATACACGATGCACTCGCGCTTGGCCTCGTCGAGCTGGCCGAGGCAGTGCTGCAGCGACGACGGATCGACCCCGCCCGGCAATTCCTGCGGATGACCGGCGTGGGCCGCGTCGGCGGCTTGGTCGGCCAACGCGTCGATGGCGTCGCCCGAGGCGGTCTCGCGCCCCGCGACCCGCGCCACGTCGAGCGCGCGGTGCCGCACCACGGTGTAGATCCAGCCGCGCGCCGAACCGAGCGCACGCTGGTAGCTCGCGGCGCGCTGCCAGATCTGCAGGAAGGCGTCCTGCAGCACGTCGCGCGTCAGCTCGCGGTCGCGCACGATGCGCTGCGCCACCGCCAGCAGCCAGCGCGCCTCGCGCTCGTACAGCGACTGCAATGCGTAGCGCTCGCCGCGGGCGCAGGCCTCGACCGCGCTGTCGTAATCGAATCCGTCGGTACGCATCATCGGTGCAGGCAAGTCATGGCGGGCGGGCGGATTCTAGGAGGCGGTCGGGTGGCGGCGACCCGCCATCGCCGCCGGCGACCGACCCGCGCACCCGGATG
>JBDSZM010000439.1:0-3264 GCA_039925165.1 Burkholderiaceae bacterium | reverse complement strand
GCCACGGCGTCTGGCTCCGCATCTCCGAAGAATGAAAGACGCCATCGAGACCGCCCTGTCGGCCCGCCACGTCCCGAACGAAATCTTCCAGGGGGAGGGCGATTTCGCGGTAGATCGGCGTCTTCTTCGGGTCGTGCTCATTGCGATCACGGGCTTCGATGTCTTCCTGTCGAAGATCCTCGGGGTGTCGCACATGCTCGTCCTTCACCTCACCGGCGCGTGGATGACGTGACACCGCGCAGCATTCGTCCTCGGCCCGTGTCGAGGGACATACTGCGCAGCCCGGTTTCGGCCCATGCCGGCGCCGCACGCCAGGCTCGAACGTTGCGCAGCGGCATTCGAAGCCGGAGCCCCCGGCTCTTCAGTCCCCAGTGGCAAGTAATCGAAGGAACACCGAAGTGAGCGTTATCGAAAAGTCATTGGCGCGCGTGATCGAGAGCTATGCGAGCGCGGTGTACGGTCGCGACGTCGAGGCGTTCATGCGTCTCTACGACCCCAAGGTGCGCGTGTTCGACACCTGGGGCGTCTGGGAATACGAAGACGCCGCGAAGTGGCGGAGCGCGATCGAATCGTGGTTCACCTCGCTGGGTGCCGAGCGGGTAAAGGTGACGTTCGAGGACGTGAAGTCGTCGGGCGCGTCCGACTTCTCGGTCGTCAGCGCCATCGTCACCTACGCGGGCATCTCGGCCGGCGGCGAGCCGGTGCGCAGCATGCAGAACCGCCTGAGCTGGGTCCTGAAGACGAGCGGCCATGTCCTGCGCATCGTGCACGAGCACACGTCGGCCCCGGTGGGCTTCGAAGACATGAAGGCAATACTCCAGCGAGCGAGGGGCGCCTGAGCCCCGGCGCTGCGGGTCATGGAGGTCGGTGTCATGAATCGCGGACACCCGGGCCACGCCTGCCTTGCTTCCTACTACGCCGCCCGCGCCGCCGAGTACGACCGCGTGTACCTGAAGCCGGAGCGCCAGGCCGACCTGCGGCAGATCGAGCGCTGGCTGCCGAAGCTGCTGACCAGCGCGCACGTGCTGGAGGTGGCGTGCGGCACCGGCCACTGGGCGCAGTTCATCGCGCCGGAGGCCGCGTCCGTGCTCGCGATCGACGCCGCGCCGCCAGCGCTGCAGATGCCAGACAGCGCCTCGCTGCGTCGCCGCACGTGCGGTTCGAGATGGGTGACGCGTATGCGCTTGGCCCGCGGCGCGGCCGCTTCAACGCGGCATTCGCCGGCTTCTGGTTCTCCCACGTGCCGCTGGCGCGGCAAGGCGAATTCCTGCGCGGCCTGAACGCGATGTTGGCGCCGGGCGCGCGGGTGGTGCTGCTGGACAACCGATCCGTCGAAGGCAGCTCGTCGGTCATCGCCGAGACCGATGGCGACGGCAACACCTACCAGGACCGGCAACTGGCCGATGGATCGGTGCACCGGGTGCTGAAGAATTTTCCGACCGAGGCGGCCTTGCAGGCGCTGGTGGACGACGGGCGGGGTGTCGACGCTGTCCATCATCGCTGGCGGTACTTCTGGGCCTTCGAGTACCGCGTGCCGGCGGTCTGACCGCGCCTTCCGACGGCGTCCTGCTCGCGCCTGCCGCGCCGTGACGACGCTCGTCGGGGTGGACTGCGGTCCTGCGTCGGCGCCGGCACGCGCTGGGTCGGATGGCCCAGGCGCGTCGGCCGGCGCACGCGCTCCCGTGTCAGCATCGCGGCATGTGTGGCTTGGCGGAGGGCAGACCCGATGAAGGACTCGGATGCAGGGGCGGCCGCAACCGCCGGCCCGTCGGCCGTGGAACGCATCTCCAAGCGCATCGCCGACCTCGGCGACTGGCGCGGCGAGGCGCTGGCGCGCATGCGCGGGCTCATCCAGGCGGCGGTGCCGGACGTGCTCGAGGAATGGAAGTGGATGGGCACGCCGGTGTGGTCGCACGGCGGCATCCTGTGCACCGGCGAGTCGTACCAGAGCGCAGTGAAGCTGACCTTCGCCAAGGGTGCGTCGCTGCCCGATCCGACGGGGCTCTTCAACGCCAGCCTCGACGGCCGGCTGCGCCGCGCAATCGACATCCACGAGGGCGAGACGGTCGACGCGGCCGCCTTCGAGGCGCTGGTGCGATCGGCGGTGGCGCTCAACGCGGCAGACAAGGCCAAGCCCAAGGCGAAGACGAGGTCCCAGCCCAAGGCCGCCAAGCAGGTGCGCCGCGCGCCGCCTTGACACCCCCGGAGGGCGTGGCTACCGTGCGTCGACCCGCACCGAGCCCCGCGCCGGTCACCATCCCACCCGAGGCACGCACCATGGCCAAGCTCTATGCGATCTACCAGCAGCCCACCGATCCGGCGGCCTTCGACCGCTATTACGCGCAGACGCATGTGCCGCTCGCCAAGACCATCCCGGGGCTGCGCAGCTACGAGGTCACGCGTGGCGACGTGATGGGCATGGGCGGCAAGCACGCGGTCTACCTGGTCGCCACGCTGGGCTTCGATTCGATGGCCGCCATCGCCACCGCCATGGCCTCGCCGCAGGGCCAGGCCACCGCGGCCGACCTGGCAAACTTCGCCTCGGCCGGGGTCGACGTGATGATGGGCGAGACCGCGTCGATCTAGCCGCACCGGCACGCTGCCGCGGGCGATGCCCGGGGGCCGCGGCCGGAGCGACCGGCGGAGGGCGCGAGGGAGTCCACTAGCATCGCATTCCCTGTCCGGCGCAGCCGCCGGCGCGCCACTCGCGTCCGAGTCGCCGACATCCATCCACCTGCCCATGCCCATGCTGCAAGTCCTCGGTCGCGCCAGCTCGATCAACGTCCGCAAGGTGCTGTGGACCTGCGCCGAACTCGGGCTGGCGCCCGAGCACATCGAGTGGGGTGCGGGCGAGCTGTCGCTCGCCTCGTCCGAGTACCGCGCGCTGAACCCGAACGGCCTGGTGCCGGTGCTGCGCGACGGGCCGGTCACGCTGTGGGAGTCGAACACCATCTGCCGCTATCTGGCCGCGCGCGAACGCCGCACTGACCTGCTGCCCGACGATCCGCTCGGACGCGCGCGCGTCGAACAGTGGATGGACTGGCAGGCGACCGAGCTCAACACCGCCTGGCGCTACGCCTTCATGGCGCTGGTGCGGCGCAGCGCGGCGCACCGTGACCCGGCGGCGATCGACGCCAGCGCCGTCGCCTGGAACCGGCACATGGTGATCCTCGATGCCGCGCTCGCCGGCGCCGGTCCGTTCGTCAGCGGCGCCGTCTTCACCCTCGCCGACGTCGTGCTCGGGCTGGTCGTCCACCGCTGGCG
>JBDSZM010000438.1:0-4805 GCA_039925165.1 Burkholderiaceae bacterium | reverse complement strand
GGCCAGGAAGGCGGCGGCGATGATGATGCCGTCGCAGAAGTTGTGGATGCTGTCGCCCATCAGCACGCTCCAGCCGCCGCGACCGGCCTGTGCCACGTCGAAGCCGTGATGGTGGTGGTGCTCATCGCCCTCGTGGTGGTGTCCGTGGCGGTACAGCTCGGCCTTCTCGAGCAGGAAGAAGAACATCAGCCCGGCCAGCAGCGTGATGAACAGGCTCTGCGGCGTGGCCTGGCTCTCGAACGCCTCGGGCAGCACGTCGAGCAGCGCGGTGCCCAGCAGCACGCCCGCCGACAGGCTGACCAGGTGCTGGACCAGCCGGCTCAGCACCGTCAATGTCAGGCTGGCGGCGATCAACACCGACAGCAATCCGCCGGCAAACGTGGCCAGCACGATGTAGGCGAGGGTCACGGCGCGACGATCCGGCGGCTGTCCGATGCGCTGCGGGTCATCCGCGGGCTCCTGGCTCTGGGGAAGCGGCATTCTAGGGATCCTTGCCGGCCCTCTCGTAGGCAGCGTCCCACGCGGGGGCGGCACCCGTGGCCCCGGCGGGCGCGCAGTCCGCGCGTGGCAAAGCGATCGCGCTTCGACTAGCCTCGACGCCTCGGCGCCGTCCTGGCGTTGCCATTTCCGCACCATGTACCTCAGCGCCATCGGCACTGCCGCGCCGGCTGCCCGCTATACCAAGGCCGATTGCCTGGCCGCCTTCGAGCGCTCCGACTGGCTGGCGCGGCTCGACCGGCGCTCGCACTTCATCGCGCGCAGCGTGCTCCAGCGCGACAACGGCATCGAGGCGCGTCGCCTGGCCGTCGACCGCATCGACGACGTCTTCACGATCGATCCCGACACCCTGGCGCAGCGCTTCCTCACCCACGCGCCGGCGCTCGCAACCCAGGCCGCGCAGCGGGCGCTCGACCGTACCGGGCTCGACGCCGCTGCGATCGATGCGGTCGTCGTCAGCACCTGCACCGGCTATCTGTGCCCCGGCCTGTCGGGCTACGTGATCGAGCGGCTCGGGCTGCGTCGCGACGTCCAGGCCTACGACCTCGTGGGCCAAGGCTGCGCGGCCGCCCTGCCCAACCTGCAACTCGGCCGCGCCCTGCTCGCGGTGCCAGGCTGCGAGCGCGTGCTGTCGGTCTGCGTCGAGGTCAGCAGCGCGGCCATGTACCTCGACGACGATCCCGGCGTGCTGATCAGCGCCTGCCTGTTCGGCGATGGCGCCGGGGCGGCGGTGCTGACGCGCGAGCCGATGCCGACGGGCCGGCGCATCGAATGGGTCGACAGCGCTTCCCACATCGACCCGACCCAGCGCACGGCGCTGATGTTCGAGCAGCGCGCCGGCATGCTGCGCAACATCCTGACCCGCGAAGTGCCGGAGCTCGCGGCCCGGCACGCGCAACGTTTGCTGTCCCAGGTGCTCGGCCGCGCCGGCCTGGTGCCGGACGACATCGGCGCATGGATCTTGCACGCCGGCGGGCGCGACGTGATGCAGGCCGTGGCGCGGCGCTTCGAACGCGACGTGGGCGACTTCGGACTCAGCGCGGCGATGCTGCGCGAGTACGGCAACCTGTCGAGCGCCTTCGTCTATTTCGTGCTCGAGGCCGCGCTCGCCCAACCCGCACCGGGAGCGTGGTGGTGGCTCGCGTCGTTCGGCGCCGGCTTCAGTTGCCACGGCGCGCTGCTGCGGGTCGAGTGAGCCGGCCATGACCGCCTTGCCGCGCCGCGTGCAGCCGGAAACCCTCGACGGCCTGGCGCCCGACGATCCGGCGGCACGCCGCTCGCGCGCCGACCTGCGTCGCATCCACCGCGTGATGGGCACGCGCTCGATCACGCTGCGGGCGCTGCGCGGCTGGCACTGGCCCGCCCTCGGTCGGCCGCTGCGGGTGCTCGAACTCGGCGCCGGCGATGCCAGCGTCATGCTCGGCGTGGCGCGTCGCATGGCAGCGCAATGGCCGCCGGTCGAATTGACGCTGCTCGATCGCCAGCCGGTGGTCGACATCGCGACGCTCGAGGCCTATGCAAAGCTCGGCTGGACCGCACGCAGCGAGGTCCGCGACGTGGTCGAGTGGGCCGGCGCGGCCGAACCGGTGCATCACGACCTGATCGTGGCGCATCTTTTCCTGCACCACTTCGACGCTGCCGTGTTGCGCACACTGCTGCATGCCATCGCGGCGCGCTGTGATCGCGCGGTCGCGTGCGAGCCGCGGCGTTCGGTGGCGGCCCTCGTCGCAAGCCACCTCGTCGCCGCCATCGGCGCCAACGCGGTCACACGCGAGGACGCGGTGTTGAGTGTGCATGCCGGCTTCGACGACCGCGAGCTCACCGCCCTGTGGCCGCGCGCCGGCTGGCAGGTCGACGAGTCGCGCGCCCGGCTGTTCACCCACTGCCTGCGGGCCCAACGCCTGGCGACCGCTTGATGGACGGCGCGAGAGTCGATGCGGTCATCGTCGGCGCCGGGCCGGCCGGGGCGGCCGCCGCGACCCTGCTCGCGCGCGCCGGCTGGTCGGTCGCGCTGGTCGAGAAGCAGGCTTACCCGCGCCGCAAGGTCTGCGGCGAATGCATCGCGGCGAGCAACCTGCCGCTGCTCGATGCGCTCGGCATCGGCGTGGCGTTCGACGCCGCCGCCGGCCCGACGCTGCGCCGCTTGCTGCTGTGCCACGGTCCCGACCAGCTCGTCGCTGCGATGCCCGCGGCGCGCGCGACGCCTCATCGCCACGGCCGCGCGCTCGGCCGCGAGACGTTCGACGTCCTGTTGCTCGATGCGGCGCGGGCCGCCGGCGCGCAGGTTCACCAGCCGGTGTCGGTGTTGGCGATCGAGGGCGGGCCGGGCGACTGGCACTGCACGTTGCGCGCTGCCGGCGCATCGACGCCAACGCTGCTGCACAGCCGCTGCGTGATCGCCGCGCACGGCTCGTGGGAAGCGCTGCCGAGCGAGCGAGCACCGCAGCGCGCACGGCGCCGTGCGGGCGACCTGCTGGCCTTCAAGGCCAACTTCGAAGGCGCGGCCCTGCCGTCGGGCGACCTGGCCGTGCTGGGCTTCGACGGCGGCTACGGCGGCATGGTGCGTGCCGATGCCGGCATCACGACCGTGGCCTGCTGCATCCGGCGCGACCGGCTCGACGCGCTGCGCCGCGATGCTCCGTCGACCAGCGCCGGCGACACCGTGCAGGCGTTGCTCGAACGCGAGGTCGGCGCGGTCGGCGCTGCGTTGCGGGGCGCGCGACGCGACGGACCGTGGCTGGCCGCCGGCCCGCTCGATCCCGGCATCCGCCTGCGCGGCGACGACCGCATCCTGCGCATCGGCAACGCCGCAGGCGAGGCACATCCCATCATCGGCGAGGGCATGAGCATGGCACTGCAATCGGCCTGGCTGCTCGCGACCGAGCTGATCGCGGATGCGCCGGCCGGCTTGGTGCCGTCGGCCGACCTCGCGCGGCGCTATGCCCGCCGCTGGCGCCGCGAGTTCGCGCCGCGGCTGGCGCTGGCGGCCGGCTTCGCGCACCTGGCGATGCGCCCGGCCGGCGCCGCCACGCTGATGGCGCTGGCGCGACGCTGGCCGTCGCTGCTGACCCAGGGCGCGCGCTGGGGCGGCAAGGTCCGCTGCGCGGTCGACCCGCAGACCATCGAACGGCATCGGCGCCTCGCCACCTCGGCAGGGCCCGTGGAGACCCCATGACGACCGACACCTACGAGCGCCTCGGCGCGATCCTGGCCCGCGACTACAAGGTCGACCAGTCGACGCTCGCGCCTGAGTCCCGGCTGGACGCGCTCGGCATCGATTCGCTCGGCGTGGCCGAACTGCTGTTTAACGTCGAGGACGAATTCCACATCGTTCTGCCGCCCGAGCCGGTCGACCTGCCGACACTGGCCGACGTGGTGCGCTACATCGACGCCCTGCGCGCCGCACCGCCGGTCTCCGACGCCGCCATCGCCGCGGGTCCGGGCCCCTCTGCATGAGGCGGGTCGCGGTCAGCGGGCTCGGGCTGGTGTGCCCGCTCGGCGACACCGCGGCCGCCGTCTACGCCGCGGCCCACGACGGTCGCTCGGCGGTGAACCGGCTCGAACGACCGTTCGCGACGCGCCTGGTCGCGCCGCTCGGCGCGACCGCGCGCTTCGATCCCACCCCGCATTTCGAGCCGGCGCGGCTGCGCATGCTCGACCGGGTCGCGCAGATGGCGCTGGTGGCGACGCGCACGGCCCTCGCCGACGCCGGCCTGACCGGGACCGCGCTCGCCGACCCGGCGCGCGGCGGCGTCTTTGTCGGCACCGGCATGGCCGGCACGCTGAGCAACGACGACGGCTACCACACGCTGTACGGCGAGGCCTCGGACCGCATCAAGCCCTACACCGTGCTGCTCGGCATGCACAACGCGAGCGCCGGCTGGATCTCGATCGAGCAGGGCTGGACCGGCCCGAGCCTGACCTACTCGACCGCCTGCTCGTCGTCGGCGGTGGCGATCGGCGAGGCCAGCCTGCGGATCGCGCGCGGCGAGCTCGACCTGGCGCTGGCCGGTGGCGCCGAGGCGCCGCTCTCGTTCGGCTCGCTCAAGGCCTGGGAGGCGCTGCACACGCTGGCCGGCATCGACCCCGGCGACGCCGCGCGCTCGTGCAAGCCGTTCGCCAAGAACCGCAGCGGCATGGTGCTCGGCGAGGGTGCGGCGATGCTGGTGCTCGAGCCGTGGGAGCGTGCGATCGCGCGCGGCGTCCTGCCGCTCGGCGAGCTCCTGGGCTACGGCCTCACGACCGATGCCGGCCACATCACCCGCCCGAGCGCGGCCGGCCAGGCGCAAGCCATGCGCGCCGCGCTG
>JBDSZM010000437.1:0-13194 GCA_039925165.1 Burkholderiaceae bacterium | reverse complement strand
CGAAATCCTCGTGCTTCTTGGCCTCATCGGCGCTTGCCTTGGCGTTGAAGCTGATGACGGGCAGCAGTTCCTCGGTGTTCGAGAACATCTTCTTCTCGATCACCGTGCGCAGCTTCTCGTAGCTCGTCCACAGCGGGTTCTTGCCCTGGTTGCCGGCGCGCGCGCGCAGCACGAAATTAACGATCTCGTTGCGGAAATCCTTCGGGTTGCTGATGCCGGCCGGCTTCTCGATCTTCTCGAGCTCGCCGTTCAGCGAGCCGCGGTCGAACACCTCGCCGGTATCGGTATCACGGTATTCGTGGTCCTGGATCCAGTAGTCGGCATACGTCACATAACGGTCGAAGATGTTCTGGCCGTACTCGCTGTAGCTCTCGAGGTAGGCGGTCTGGATCTCCTTGCCGATGAACTCGGCGTACTTGGTCGACAGGTGTTCCTTGATGAACGCCAGGTACTTCTGCTCGAGCTCGGCCGGGAACTGCTCGCGCTCAATCTGCTGCTCGAGCACGTACATCAAATGCACCGGATTGGCCGCGACCTCGGTACTGTCGAAGTTGAAGACCTTGCTGATGATCTTGAAGGCGAAGCGGGTCGAGATGCCGCTCATGCCTTCGTCGACGCCGGCGTAGTCGCGGTACTCCTGGAAGCTCTTGGCGCGCGGGTCGGTGTCCTTGAGGTTCTCGCCGTCGTACACCAGCATCTTCGAATAAAGGCTCGAGTTCTCGGGTTCCTTGAGGCGCGTCAGGATGCCGAACTGGCTCATCATCTTGAGCGTGCCGGGCGCGCAGGTCGCCTGCGCCAGCGACGAGCCGCGCAGGAGCTTCTCGTAGATCTTCACCTCCTCACTCACACGCAGGCAGTACGGCACCTTGACGATATAAATGCGGTCGAGGAAGGCCTCGTTGTTCTTGTTGTTGCGAAAGGCCTTCCACTCGCTCTCGTTGCTGTGCGCGAGCACGATGCCGTCGAACGGGATCGCGCCGAAGCCCTCGGTGCCTTTGTAGTTGTTCTCCTGGGTGGCAGTCAGTAGCGGGTGCAGCACCTTGATCGGTGCCTTGAACATCTCGACGAATTCGAGCAGACCCTGGTTTGCGAGGCACAGGCCGCCCGAGTAGCTGTAGGCATCGGGATCGTCCTGCGCATAGGTCTCGAGCTTGCGGATATCGACCTTGCCGACCAGCGAGCTGATGTCCTGGTTGTTCTCGTCACCGGGTTCGGTCTTGGCAATGCCGATCTGCTTCAGCACCGACGGGAAACGGCGCACGACCTTGAACTTGCGGATATCGCCGCCGTATTCCTCGAGCCGCTTGACCGCCCACGGCGACAGCACGCGCTGCAGGTAGCGGTGCGGAATGCCGTATTCCTTCTCGAGGATCGGACCGTCCTCGGTCAGGTCGAAAAGACCGAGCGGCGACTCGTTCACCGGCGAGCCCTTGATCGCGTAGAACGGCACCTCCTGCATGAGCTGCTTCAGGCGCTCGGCGATCGACGATTTGCCGCCGCCCACCGGGCCGAGCAGATACAGGATCTGCTTGCGTTCTTCGAGCCCTTGCGCGGCATGGCGGAAGTACGAGACGACCTGCTCGATCGCGTCTTCCATGCCGTAGAACTCGGCAAACGCCGGGTAGATCTTGATGACCTTGTTGGCGAACAGGCGCGACAGCCGCGGCTCGTTGCGCGTGTCGACGGTCTGGGGCTCGCCGATCGCCTTGAGCATGCGCTCGGACGCGGTGGCGTAAGCAACCGGGTTGCGCTTGCACTCGGCCAGATACTCTTCGAGGGAAAGTTCCTCTTCGCGCGTACGTTCGAAACGCGCTGCGAAGTTGCTGATGACGTCCATGCTGATCTCCTGTACATCGGGACCCCGGACCCTTGAGTCCGGGGTGGGAAGTTCTGATGAAGTCCCGTGGGCTCCATCAGAGCTTTCCAACAATCAGCAGTGCAGCCCCTCCGAAGCTAGCAGCGGACCGCTGCCGCAGTCGTCCGAATACCGGCAGGGCTCGGGCCCAATTCTGCAGCCGGTTTTGCAACCAAGCTTCGCAATTAACGTGCCGCTTCCACGATCGGTTGATCGCGGCAAGTAAATTTATGCCAAGGCGTGAGGGACGGCACGCGGCCGTCGCGAAGACCCGACGGCGCGCTCTACGCGCTGGCCAGGCCGAGCTTGTCGAGCAGGCCGTTCAGCTCGTCGAGCGAGCCGAACTGGATCGCGACTTCGCCCTGCTCGCCGCGCGCGGATCGCTTCTTGACGCGGATCTCGACCGCCGCCGTCAATGCGTCCGACAAGGCCTGCTCGATGCGCAGCAGATCGTTCGGCTTGCCGGCCGGCGCGGCGCGCAGCAGCGGCGTCTGGCGACCGTTGGCGCCCGCCGCGCGCGCGGCCAGCTTCTCGGTCTCGCGCACGCTCAGCTTGCGGTTGACGACCTCGGTCGCGACCAGGATCTGTTGCGCACCCTGCACGCCTAGCAAGGCCCGCGCGTGCCCCATGTCGATGTCGCCCGCCATCAGCAGTTGCTGCACCGGCTCGGTCAGTTGCAGCAAGCGCAGCAGGTTGCTGGCCGCGCTGCGCGAGCGCCCCACGGCCTGCGCCGCCTGCTCGTGCGTCATGTGGAAGTCGTCGATCAGCCGTTTGAGGCCCTGCGCTTCCTCGAGCGGATTCAGGTCTTCGCGCTGGATGTTCTCGATCAGCGCCATTGCGGCAGCGGCTTCGTCGGGCACCACCTTGACCAGCACCGGAATCTCGTCCAGTCCGGCCAGCTTGGCGGCCCGGCTGCGGCGCTCGCCGGCAATGATTTCGTAGCGCTCGCCGCCCAGCGGACGCACCAGGATGGGCTGCATGATGCCCTGGGCCTTGATGCTCTCGGCCAGCTCGTACAACGACCCTTCGTCCATGCGGGTTCGAGGCTGGTAGCGACCCGGACTGAGTTGCGCGAGCCGCAGCGTGGTGGGCGGAGCGTCCGACGCGATGCCGATCTCTCCGGCATCCCTGACGCGCGGGCCGAGCAGCGCTTCGAGGCCGAGGCCGAGGCCCTTGGGTTTCTTCGTCACCATCCGCGAATTGTCTTATCCTTTTGTCTGGCACCCAAGGAAGTGGCATGACTTACCGCGTTTTCGTCGACGGACAGGAAGGCACGACCGGCCTTCGTATCCACGAGTATCTGGCCCAGCGCAGCGAGATCGAGGTGCTGCGCATCGCGCCCGAGAAGCGCAAGGACCCGGCCGAGCGGGCGCGGTTGCTCAATGCCTCGGACGTCGCCTTCCTGTGCCTGCCCGACGCCGCCGCGCGCGAGGCCGTTGCGCTGGTGACGGACCCGGCCACCTGCCTCATCGACGCCAGCACGGCACACCGCACGCAGGCCGGCTGGGCCTACGGACTGCCCGAGCTCGCGCCGGGACAGCGCGAGTCGATCCGCGCGCTCAAGCGCATCGCCAACCCCGGCTGCCACGCGAGCACCTTCATCCTGATGCTGCGTCCGCTGGTCGCTGCCGGCCTGGTGCCGCACGAGCACGCGCTCAGCGCCACCTCGATCACGGGCTATTCAGGCGGCGGCAAGACCATGATCGAGCAGTACGAGGCCGGCGGCGACCCGGCGCTGGCCGCGCCGCGGCCCTATGGCCTGGCGCTGGCGCACAAGCACCTGCCCGAGATGACGACGCACAGCCGGCTCGCGGTCACGCCGGTGTTCCAGCCGATCGTCGGCAATTTCTACCAAGGGCTGTCGGTCAGCGTGCCGCTGCAGTTGGCGCAACTGCCGCGCGGCACGACGCCCGAGGCGCTGCACGCCGCCTACGAACGCCACTACGCCGGCGAGCCGTTCGTGCGCGTGATGCCGCTGCGCGACCCGGCGACCCTGGCGGATGGCTTCTTCGACGTGCAGGCCTGCAACGGCACCAACCGGGTCGACCTGTTCGTCTTCGCGAGCGATACCCAGGTGATGCTCATGGGGCGGCTCGACAACCTCGGCAAGGGTGCGAGCGGCGCCGCGGTGCAGTGCATGAATCTGCACCTCGGGCTCGACGAGGGCGCGGGCCTCGACGCCCCTCAGGTCGACTCGGGCATCTCGACCCGGTAGTGATAGCCGTAGGCATCGGCAAAGCCGAGCCTTTGGTAGACGGTGCGGGCCGCCTGGTTGTCGGCCTCCACCTGCAGATAAGCATGCGAGGCGCCGCGCGACCGCGCGTCATTCAGCAGATGCGTGCACAGCTGTGACGCGAGTCCGCGGCCGCGCGCCGTCGGCACCGTGTACACATCGTAGAGACCCACCAGATCGGCCTCGAGCGCATATTGACCGCAGGCCAGAACATGGCCCTCGACCCGCAGTTCATAGGCCTGAAACCCGACCGGCGAGCCGAGCAGGCGCTCGGCATGGGCCTGACGCTGAGCCAGCGGCGAGCCCCGCATCTGGCCGACGCACTGGGCAAATGCGGCCAGCGGGATCGACCGGATCTCGACCTGCGGCGCAGGCCGTGGCTCGATGACACGCAGTTCGGACAACACCATCACGCGGGTGTCGTCGAGCGACGACATTCCCATCTCTGCCAGGGCCGCGTCGAGGGCCGGGGGCCGGGTGAACGGGGTCAGGCGCACCAACAACGGCAGGTCGGACGCGGCAAACACCGCCCGGCACAGCGCCAGCCGGTCGATCAGCGGCATCCGACCGTCGGCGACCGCGTTGATGCAGCGCGCACGCTTGGCCTTGCCGGGCGAAAAACGCAGCAGCCAGCCGTCGACCCAGCGTTGCTGAGGCGGTGCACTGGCGTTGAGTCCCGCGTCCTCGATGCGGGAAAGCAGGGTTGGATCGAAACCAGGTTCTGTAGTTAGCATGCGCCTACATCGCTGCATTGCGGCGCAGAACCTCGCGCGCGAATTCCACGAAAGCGATGGCGCCCTTGGAAGCCGGATCGAAAACCACCCCCGGAACGCCGTAGCTCGGCGCCTCGGCGAGCCGCACGTTGCGCGGAATCACGGTATCGAAGACCTTGTCGCCAAAATGCGACTTGAGCTGTTCGCTGACCTGCTGCTGCAGCGTGATGCGGGCGTCATACATGACGCGTACGAGTCCGATGATCTTGAGTTGCGGGTTGAGGTTGGCATGGACTTGGCGAATCGTATTGACCAGGTCGCTCAGCCCCTCGAGCGCGAAGTATTCGCATTGCATCGGGACCAACACGCCGTGGGCACAACACAGGCCGTTCAAGGTGAGCAGACTGAGCGACGGCGGGCAGTCGATCAGAACGAAGTCATAGTCCTTGTCCACCGCGGCGAGGGCCTGCCGCAAGCGTTCCTGTCGACGCTCCATTGCGACCAGTTCGACCTCGGCACCGGCCAATTCGCGATTGGCGCCGACCACGTCGTAATGGCCCTTGACGCTGGCTTGCCGCGCCTCCGCAATGTTTGCGTTCTCGAGCAGCACGTCGTAGACAGTGAGTTCCAAAGCGCGCTTGTCGATGCCCGACCCCATCGTCGCGTTGCCCTGCGGATCGAGGTCCACCAGCAGCACGCGCTGCCCGATCTGGGCCAGTCCGGCCGACAAGTTGACGCAGGTGGTGGTCTTGCCGACGCCGCCTTTTTGATTGGCGACACAAAAAATCCTGGCCATGGGGTTTCCGCAAGACACCGAAAGGGAGGGCCGTCCGCGACGGCCACGAATTCTAGAGCGTCAACGAAGCCGCATCCAGACCACGCAGCGCTCTGCATGCAGAAACGGGACCGTCAGCGGTTCCACGTGGAACATTTCGATGTCGGCAGCGAGCGCTGCCACCTCTGGCGTCGGCATCTTGCCCTTCATCGCGGCCCACACTCCGCCCGGGGCCAGGTGGTGACGAGTCGATGCGATCATGTCTTGCAAGGACGCGTAGGCACGCGACACGACGACATCGGCGTGCAGGCCGACCAGCGACTCGAGTCGGGCATGCACCGCGTCGACGTTGCTCAACCTCAGTTCACCGGCCGCCTGACGCACGAAGGCCATCTTCTTGCCCACCGCGTCCACGCAAGTGATGCGCCACTGCGGACGCAGGATAGCCATCACGACGCCGGGCAGGCCGGCACCACTGCCGGCATCCAATAAGCGCGGGGACGCCCCAATGGCCTGTTGCGCGAGCGGCGCCACCACAGCGAGCGAGTCGGCGATGTGCTGCACCATCATCTGCAACGGATCCCGGATTGAGGTCAGGTTGTAGGTTGCATTCCACTTCTGGAGAAGCGCCACGTATTGCAGCAAGGACTCACGTTGCCGCACAGAGAGCGCGAGCTTCAGCTCGGTCGCGATGAGATCGAGCAAGTTTCCGAGATCTGTGTCCGTCGCACCAGCCATGGCCGCTCAAGCCGCCAGATCGGCACGTGGCGTCAGCCCGCGACGCCTCTTCAGATGCACCAGCAAAAGGGAGATTGCGGCCGGGGTCACGCCTGACACACGGGCCGCAGCCCCCACCGTGGCCGGGCGCAAACTGCTCAGTTTTTGCCGAACCTCGAACGACAGCGCCGGTACCGACGCGTAGTCGAAGTCTTCCGGTAGCACGGTGTGCTCGAGCAACGCAGCCCGCTCAACGTCCTGCGCTTGCTTGCCGATATAGCCTGAGTACTTGGCGCCGACTTCGACCTGCTCAATCACGATGGTCGCCAGCGCGACACCGAGTGCCGCCTCCAACGTTCCACGTGAAACAGCGTGCTCCCGATGCGCAAGCTGATCCAGCTCGCAGACACGATCGAATTCGACGTCCGGTCGACGCAGCAGCTCTTCAAGCGAATATTCGTGCTCGAGCGCCTTGCCGATCACGCGTACGCCATCTGCCGCAGAGATCTGCCGAGGATTGACCCAGGTGCTGCGCAAACGCTGTGTTTCACGTGAAACGGCCTCTCGCTTGCGAGAAAAAAGAGCCCAGCGCGCGTCGTCGACCAGGCCCAGGCCCCGTCCGATCTCGGTCAATCGAAGGTCGGCGTTGTCTTCGCGCAGCTGCAAGCGAAATTCCGCCCGACTCGTGAACATGCGGTAGGGCTCGCTGACACCCTTGCCAATCAGATCGTCGACGAGCACGCCAAGATAGGCCTGGCCCCGACCCAGCGTCCACGCGGGACGTTCGAGTGCCTGCAGGGCGGCGTTTGCACCGGCATACAGGCCTTGCGCCGCGGCTTCTTCGTAGCCCGTCGTGCCGTTGATCTGTCCGGCAAAGAACAGCCCGCCAATCGAGCGAGTCTCGAACGTCGGCCGTAGCGACCGCGGGTCGAAATAGTCGTACTCGATCGCATAGCCCGGGCGCAGGATGTGCGCCTGCTCCAGCCCGACCATCGATCGCACCGCGGCCAGCTGGATGTCGAAGGGCAACGAGGTCGAGATGCCGTTCGGATAGATCTCGTGGGTCGTCAGGCCCTCCGGCTCCAAGAAAATCTGGTGCGCGTCCTTGCCGGCAAACCGGCTGACCTTGTCCTCGATGCTGGGACAGTAGCGCGGCCCCACGCCGTCGATCACCCCGGTGTACATCGGGCTGCGATCGAAGCCCGACCGGATGATCTCGTGGGTGCGCGCGTTGGTGTGGGTGATCCAGCAGGGCAGTTGGCGCGGGTGCTGGTCGGGGCTGCCGAGAAAACTGAATACCGGCACCGGACGGGTCGGCGGGCTGCCGTCGGCGCCCGGCATGCCATCGCCCGGCTGCACGGCGAGCCGCGAATAATCGATCGAACGCCCGTCAAGCCGCGGCGGGGTTCCGGTCTTGAGTCGGCCCTGCGGCAACTTCAGCTCCTTGAGCCGCGCCGAAAGGGCGATCGCCGGCGGATCACCGGCCCGCCCCGCCGAATGGCTTTGCAAGCCGACGTGGATCTTGCCGTCGAGAAAGGTCCCCGCCGTCAGCACCACCGTGCGCCCACTGAACCGGACGCCGGCCTGAGTCACCGCACCAGCGACGCGTTCGCCTTCCAGGATCAGGTCATCGCAGGCGCCCTGGAAGAGCCACAGGTTGTCTTGGTTCTCGACCCGGCGCCGGATCGCCGCCCGGTACAGGACACGATCCGCCTGCGCTCGCGTTGCACGCACGGCCGGGCCCTTGGAACCGTTGAGGATGCGGAACTGGATGCCGGCCTCGTCGGTGGCAGACGCCATGGCGCCGCCCAGCGCATCGATTTCCTTGACCAGGTGGCCCTTGCCGATGCCACCGATCGACGGATTGCAGCTCATCTGACCCAGCGTCTCGATGTTGTGGGTCAGCAGCAGGGTGGCCGCGCCCATGCGGGCGGCTGCCAGTGCGGCCTCCGTACCGGCATGGCCACCGCCGACCACGATCACATCGAACACCCGCGGAAAATTCATGAGCTGCCTGTTTTTTGAGCAAGTCGAATTGTAGGCAGCCGCGCGCAGCGCGTCACTCCGCAGGGTCGGGCGGATGCAGCAGCATCTCGGTGTGCTCGATGCCGTCTTCCAGATAACGTTCGCCGGCGATCTCGAAGCCGTAGCCGGCATAGAAGCGCTCCAGCCGGCTCTGCGCCGAGATTCGCACCCCCAGGCCCGGGTGGACCCGCATGCCAGCCTCCAGGACGCGCCGCACCAGCTCGCGGCCCAGGCCGCCACCGCGCGCCGCCGCGGTGGTGAGGACGCGGCCGAGCGACGGCTCTAGATATTTCACGCCCGGATCCAGCCAGCGCGCATACGCCAGCGGGACCGGGTGCCGATCCGACCACGCCGCCAGATGGAAGGCCGACTCGTCCCACGCGTCGGCGTCGAGGTACACGCAGTCCTGTTCCACCACAAAGACCTCCTGGCGCGCGCGATGAATGGCCTGCAGCTCGCGGACCGTGAGGCCATCGAACCGGGTCCAGCGCCAGACCAACGGCGCGCTCATCGCACCGCCGCCTCGCGCAGACGTCGCGCCACGAACCACAGCGCGGCCACCGTCATGGCGATACAGACCGCGGTCGGAACGAGCACCTGCACCAGGCCGAAGCTTTCGCCCTTCAGCACCCGCGTCATCAGCGTGTTCTGCGCCAGCGCCGGTACCCACAGATGCCACGGCGCCTCGCCGCCCAGGTTGAACAGGCTGACCAGCGGCAGCAGCGAAACCGACAGGATGACGAGCGTGGCGCTGGCCTGGGCCTCCTTGAAGCTGCGACAGCGGATCGCGACCGCCATCAGCACGGCCGACAGGGCGGCCGCAAAAGGCAGCAGCACCGCGACGAACAGGGTGGCCTCGCGCGGTCCGTACTGGAACAGGGCCGCCAGCGTATCGCTGCGCAGCACCCATTGGCCCGGCAGGAAGCTGAAACAGCTCAGCACAGCGATCAACAGGCTGACGCTCGCCACCGCGGCCCATTTGCCCAGCACCAGCGCCCAACGGGGCGCCGGGTTCATCAGCAGCGGCTCCAGCGAGCCGCGCTCGCGCTCGCCGGCGGTGGTGTCGAGCGCGCCATTCAGCGCGCCGTACAAGACCGCCATCAGCACGAAGAACGGCAGCATGCCGGTGATCTGCGTCGCGCGGGTCTGGGTGTTGGCGAGGTCGCGCTCCTCCGTCCGGATCGGCTCCAGCAGCTCGGGCGAGACCCCGCGCAGCGCCAGCGCCAGGGTCGTGCGTTCGCGGGCAAAACCGGCCAGCAACTGCTCGAGCCGGCCGGCGCCGGATCGCGACCGGGTGTTGGCGCTGTCGACCACGATCTCGACCAGCGGCGCCTCGCCGCGGACCAGCGCGGCCTCGAAATCCGCAGGCACCACCAGCACCGGATCGCCGAGCGTCGCGTCGCGCAGACGTTGCGCATAGTCCGCCGGCGCTTCGCTGACGCGGTAGGTCTGGCGCTCGAGGTAGTTCTGCAGCGAGGGCGCCTGCGCGAGGCCGACCACCCTCACGTCGCGCTGCTCGGCCTGCGCCTCCAGGGTGGCCACCAGCATCGAGATCGCGACCAGCACCAGCGGCCCGATCAGGACCGCCGACACCAGCACCGTCGCCAGGGTACGGCGGTCGCGCAGGGCGTCCCGCAACTCCTTGCGCAGGACGCTCAGACCCAAGGCGAGCGCACTTTGCGGCGGGTTCATCGGGGTGTCTCCAGGCCGTGCCCGCAGAGCGTCGCCGGTGCGCCGCACATCGGATTCATGCGGTCGCCCCGGTCGACGTCGTCGCCGCGCTGCCGAAGGCCAGGTCGACGAAGGCCTCCTCGAAGTCCGACTGCCCGGTGCGAGCCAGCAGCTCGGCCACCGTCCCGCTGGCCACGGTGCGGCCCTGCGAGACCACCACCACGCGGTCGCACAGGCGCTCGACCTCCGACATGATGTGGGTCGAAAACAGAATGCATTTGGAACCCCCTTCCGGTGTTCGAAGTAAGCGCAGACTTTCGCGCAAAGCGCGAGTGGCCAAAACATCGAGTCCGTTCGTCGGTTCATCGAGCACGATATTCGCCGGGTCGTGCACGAGCGCGCGGGCGAGCGCCGTCTTCATCCGCTCGCCCTGGCTGAAGCCGTCGGTGCGGCGTTCGAGCAAGGGCCCGAGGTCGAGCATCCGCGCCAGCGTCTCGGCCCGGTGGTGCGCCGCATCGCGGGCCATGCCCTGCAACCGTCCGTAATAGACGATGTTCTCGCGCGCGGTGAGCCGCGGGTACAACCCGCGCGCATCGGACAGCACCCCCATCCGCGCCAGCGCTGCGCGCGGCCGGGTGACGACGTCGATCCCGTCCACCGTCAGCGTCCCCGCATCCGGATCGATCAGTCCGGCCAGCATCCGCAGGCAGGTCGTCTTGCCGGCGCCGTTCGGCCCCAGCAGTCCGGTGATGGCGCCGTCGGCGGCCTCGAAGGCGACGTCACGCACCGCCTGGACGAGCTGAGGACCGGTCCGCCGCAGCGACCCGGGACGCCGCTGCGCCGCCACCCGGAACGCCTTGGCCAAGCCCGCGACCGCGATCACGGCGCCACGCCTTCGATGGGCCGGAACGCCGGCGGCCGCGGCAACGTTTGCGCGCAACCGGTGTCAACCGCCAGCGCGTCCGCCTCGTCGGCGGCATCGATGAAGCGGAAGATCGCATCCCGCAGGCAGGCGAGGCCCATCACGCCGTGACCGGCATTCGGCACCACCACGTGGCGCGCGCGCCCGCCGAGTGCATTGGCGACCCGCTCAGCATGCCGCGGCGGCGTCGCCGGGTCGAGTCCGCCGCTCAGCAGCAGGACCGGCGTTGAGGTCACACCGATCCGGTAGAAGCCGGCGCTCACATCGCCACGAGGCCAGGCGCTGCAGATCTCTCGATAAAGTGCATCGGCGCCGTCGCCGTCCGTCGCGGCGCCCGGGACGGGCGCTCGGTCGATCGAGGCACGGTCCTCGGCGCAGACCACCGAGAGGTGCATGCCCATCGCCAGGCGACTGCCGCGACGCGACGGCAGCAGGCTGCCGGCGCCCATCAGGCCGCGGAAATCGCCTTTCGCGGCCGCTGCCATCGCCGCCGGCAAGGCCGCGGCCAGGGCCGGCGCATACAACGGTCCACGCACGATGCCGAGCAGCATGGTGCGGGTGAGGATGACGCGCTCGGGCGCGCCGGTCAGCGGGTGGTCCACCGTGACCTCACGCGGCAGGCTGGCCAGCAGCGCCTGCCAGTCGGCGCGCAGGGCGGGATAGCGCGACCGGCATCCGGCGTCGGCTTCGCAGGCGGTGAAGACGGCCTCGAGCGCACGCCGGCTGTCGACCGCCAGGCTGGCGACCAGGTCCATGTCGGGCGGCGCCACGCCGTCGAGCACGCTGCGCCGCACGGCGGCCGGAAACTGGCGCTGGTATTCGAGCGCGACCCGGGTCCCGTACGAGGCGCCGATCAGGTTGACCTGCGCCGCGCCGAGCGCCGCCCGCACCGCGTCCAGGTCCTGCACCGCGATCGAGGTCGTGTATTTGCGCAGGTCGCCGTGCGGCAGGCGCTGCAGGCGCGCCAGGCAGTCGAACAGCCGGGCCGACTGGCGAGCCGGGTCGGCCTGTTCGGCGAGCGGCTCGCCTCGCGGGTCGCCACAGTCGAGCGGCGCGGAGCGGCCGGTGCCGCGCTGGTCGACGAAGACCATGTCGCGCCGGTTATTGAGCCGGCCGAAGAGCGGCATCACGCTGGGCGCCAGATCAATCGCGCTCTGGCCCGGTCCGCCGGCGAGCAGGAAGACCGGGTCCGCGAACTTGCGCCGCGCCAGCGCCGGTACGACCACGTAATGGACGTCGATCCGGGTCCCGTCCGGGCGGGCCGGATCGAGCGGGCGCGACACCTTGCCGCAAAGCACCGCATGACGCAGGCCGGCGATCCGGCATTCGGTCGGCGCCGACGGTGCGGCGGGCTGGGCCGCCGCCAGGCCGGCCGCCAGCAGACCGCCCAGCAACGCCGACGCGACGGCGGCGCGCCGCCTCACTCGCCGAGCAGCCGATTGAGTTCGCCGCTGTCGATCAGCTTACCGATCTCGTCGGCACCGCCAACCAGCGACCCCTTGACGAACACCATCGGAAAGGTCGGCCAGCCGGTCCACATCTTCAGCGCATTGCGGTCGCGCCACTGGCTGAAGTAGCTGCCGTACTCGAGGTAGTGGTGCGCCACGCCGGCCGTCTTGAGGCGGGCGCGCGCCTTGCGGCAGAACGGGTTCTGCGCCATGCCGACCACCAGCACCGGATTCGAAATCGACGCCGACTGCACGTTGTGCACGATGTCGGCGTGCAGGTTGACGACCTTGTCGCGGATCGCCGGATGCAGTCGGCTTTCGTCCAGTACGGTACGCGGCATGGCGGCTCCTCGGGCGCAAAGGCGCAAGGTTAGCCTACGGCTGCGCTCGCACCCTAACCCGCCAGCGCCCCGTGCTGGAAGTCGGTCAGCGCCTGCTGGATCTCGGCCTGGGTGTTCATGACGAACGGTCCGTACTGCGCGATCGGCTCGCGCAGCGGCTGGCCGGCCACCAGCAGCACGCGGGTCGGCTGCAGCAGGTCGACCGCGGTCAGGCGCACGCCGTCAGCCGCCGGGTCGTTGGCAAGGATCGCCATCCGCTGCGGATCGACCCGGCTCGCGCCGCCGGAGGCCTCGTCGCCGACCGCGATCCCACCGCCGTACACGTAGACGAAGGCGTTGTGCCCGGCCGGCAGCAGCGCGTCGAACAATTGGCCCGCCGGCAGCGCGATGTCGAGCACCAGCGGCTCGGTGGTCGGCCGCGTCACCGCGCCGGCGACGCCGAGCGCCGTGCCCGCGATCACGCGCACCTGCACGCCGCCGTCGAGCGTGACCAC
>JBDSZM010000436.1:0-3051 GCA_039925165.1 Burkholderiaceae bacterium | reverse complement strand
CCAGTCGCCGATCGCGATCGCCGAAGACAGCGCCACGCCGATGCGTTCGGGGTCGGTGAAGCCGCGCTCCCAGCCGGCCAAGGTTTCGGCTCGTACTCGTTCCAGTTCTGCGGTGGTCACGGGTTCGCTGCCCAGCGACTCGACCGTGGCGATCATCTCGGCCTGTGCCCGCGCCACGTCCTGCCCGGGCGCGAGCTGCGCAGTGAAAAAGAACGGCCCCGGTTCGGCCAGCCCCCAGACCGAGCCCGAGGTCGATGCCGCGAGCCGCGCTTGCACCAGCCGCTTGTGCAGCCGCCCGGACGGCGTGCTGCCCAACACGTCGGACAGCAGGTCGGCCGCGGCGAAGTCGGCGTGCGACCCGGCGGGCCCGTGGTAGCCGAGATAGATCAGCGGCGCGCCGCCGACCCGGCGCACCGTGACACTGCGCTCGCCGTCCTGCGCCGACTCGAGCGTGTAGGTCGGTTGCAGCACCCGCTGCGGCCGCGGCACCGGGCCGAAGGACTCGGCGATCCAGGCCAGCGTCTGGGCGGTGTCGAACGCGCCCGCGACGATCAGGGTCGCGTTGTCGGGCTGGTAGTAGCGCCGGTAGAAGGACTGAAGTCGCGCAATGTCGACGTTCTCGACGTCGGAGCGCGCGCCGATGGTGCTCTTGCCGTAGTTGTGCCAGCGATACATCGCCGCCAAGGTGGCCTGCGCCGTGACGCGGCCGGGATCGTTCTCGCCGCGCTCGAGCTCGTTGCGCACCACCGTCATCTCGGTGTCCAGGTCGCTGCGCGCAATCCGGCTGTTGACCATCGCGTCGGCCTGCCAGGCCAAGTACCAGCGCAGGTTGTCGTCGCTGGCGGCGAAGCTGGCGAAGTAGTTGGTGCGGTCGAACGAGGTCGTGCCGTTCGCGCGCAGGCCGCGCCGGCCGATTTCGCCGAGGACATTCGACAGCGTCGGCGTGCCCTTGAAGATCAGGTGCTCGAGCAGGTGCGCCATGCCGGTCTCGCCGTAGTTCTCGTGGCGCGAACCGACCCGGTAGGTCACGTTCACGGTGGTCGTCGGCTTCGATGCGTCGGGCACCAGCAGCACCTGCAGGCCGTTCGGTAGCCGGTATTCGGCAATGCCCTCGACCTGGGTGACGAGCGCGAGGCTCCCCGGCTGCGCGACGCCGGCTGCATGCGGTGACGCCGCCGCGGGCGATGCGCCCCGGGGCTGCGTGCTGCAGGCCGACAGGACCACGGCGATGGCCAGCGCAACGGCGGCGCTCCAGGGGTGGTTCCAGCTTCGAGGGGTCGACATGCTTTGCGCTCCGGATGGCGGAGCCGGCACTATGCCGCAGGCCGGTCGCGTCCCGCGTCAGCCGCGTCCATAGCCCCGCAATCGCTCCAGATCGAGGACCCGCAGACCGCCGTACTCGATCCGGATCACGCCGTCGGCGTCGAGCGAGCGAAGTGCGCGATTGACGCGCTGGCGCGACAGGCCGACCACGTAGCCGAGCTCCTGCTGGGTGATGCGCAGCACCTCGCCGACGCCCGGATACAGCAGCGGGTGGAACAGCGCCGCCAGGCTGCGCGCGACCCGCACGTCGGGGTCGGTCATGCGGTCGATCTCGCGCGCGCCGATGAACTGGCCCAGGCGCTCGTTGAGCTGCTGAGTGATGAAGCGGTTGAACGGGATGCTGCGCTCGATCAGCCAGTGGAAGGTCTCGACCCCGATGCCGGCGACCAGGCTCCTGCGCAGCGCCTGGATGTTGTAGCGGTAGCTTTCGCGCTTGAGCACCGTGCCTTCGCCGAACCAGCCGCCGGGTGGCACGCCGGTGAAGGTGATGGGGATGCCCTGCGCGGTGTCGTTGCTCATCTTGAGCAGTCCGTCGAGGACGCCGAACCAGTAGGTCGCGGGCCGGCCGACCCGGCACAGCAGCTCGCCGATGCCGACCTCGACCACCCGCACGTCACGCACCACGATGGCCTGCTCGGCCATATCCAGGGTGCCGAGCCAGGGGATGCCCTCGAGTTCGGACGGGCTCGCGGAGCGAGCGCGCTGGTAGAGCGGGCGGGCGTCGCCGGGCGGGAGGTCAGGCGCGGGCGCCGCGGGCAAAGCGTGCATCGAGGGAAAGACCGGGGGGGAATAGCCCGCGGATTGTCGTCAGAACGACAGCCCGGCGTCAAAGCCCTTTCTACAGTGACCGGGTGCAGACCACCTTCACCCGGCTCTTGCTCGAGCACGCCCGCCAGCGCCCCGACGCGCCCGCGCTGCGCGAGAAGGACTACGGCATCTGGCAGACGCTCAGCTGGCGCGCCCTCGAGACGCTGGTGCGCGAGCTCGCCGGCGGCCTGGCCGCGGCCGGGCTGCAGCGCGGCGACCATTTGGTGGTGGTGGGCGAGAACCGGCCGCGCCTGTACGCGACGATGCTGGCGGCGCAGTCGCTCGGTGCCGTGCCGGTGCCGCTGTACCAGGACGCCGCGGCGCCCGAATTCGTCTTCCCGATCAACAACGCCGAGATCTGCTACGCCGTGGTCGAGGACCAGGAGCAGGTCGACAAGATGCTCGAGCTGCGCGGGCCGTGCCCGCAGCTCGCGCAGGTCTGGTACGACGATCCGCGCGGGCTGCGCCACTACGACGAGCCGGGGCTGGCACCGCTCGATGGGCTCATCGAGGCAGGGCGCGCCCATCAGGCGGCCCACCCCGGGTTCTTCGACGCCGAGGTCGCGAAGGCGCAGCCCGGCGACGTGGCGGCGATGTTCTTCACCTCGGGCACGACCGGCAACCCGAAGGGCGTGGTGCACACGCACGCGACGCTGATCGACCGCGCCAAGGCGGGCGCCGACTTCGACAAGCTGACCAGCGCCGAGGAAGTGCTGGCCTACATGCCGCCGGCCTGGATCGGGCAGAACATCTTCTCGTATGCGCAGTGGCTGGTCTGCGGCTATGTCGTCAATTGCCCGGAGTCGGCCAGCACGGTCTCGATCGACCTGAACGACATCGGCCCGACCTATTACTTCGCGCCGCCGCGGATCTTCGAGGCGCTGCTGACGACCGTGATGATCCGGATGGAGGACGCCGGCT
>JBDSZM010000435.1:0-4771 GCA_039925165.1 Burkholderiaceae bacterium | reverse complement strand
CGCCCGAGCTGTTGATGTTCACGCGCATGACCGGCGACCTGGTGAAGGCGATGCGGGCCTGCCCGCAACCCATCGTCGCCGCCATCGACGGCATCTGCGCGGGCGCCGGTGCCATCCTCGCGATGGCTTCGGACCTGCGTTTGGGCACGGCGCGCAGCAAGACCGCCTTTCTCTTCAACCGGGTCGGCCTCGCGGGTTGCGACATGGGCGCCTGCGCGATCCTGCCGCGCCTGGTCGGCCACGGCCGCGCCAGCGAGCTGCTCTACACCGGCCGCGCCCTCGGCGGCGAAGAGGCCGAGCGCTGGGGCTTCTTCAACCGGCTGTGCACGCCCGAGGCGCTCGATGCCGAGGCGCAGGCGCTGGCCGCCGAGCTGGTGGCCGGCCCGACCTTCGCCAACGGCATCACCAAGACCATGCTGCACCAGGAATGGAACATGGGCATCGACCAGGCGATCGAGGCCGAGGCGCAGGCGCAGGCGCTGTGCATGCTGACGCAGGACTTCACGCGCGCCTACGAGGCTTTCGCGGCGCGCCGCAAGCCGCAGTTCGAGGGCAACTGAAATGAAACTCCCACGCTCGCTTCGTTCGCTTCCTCGCGAGGGGGCGCTCAGTGCCTTCGAAACGGCCGGGCGGACCTGAGATGGCGCACCGGCTCGATCAACCACGCGACCGCGAACGTGACCTGGCGTGGCCGTTCTTCGACGAGCGGCACCGCGTGCTGGCGCGCGAGCTCGATGCGTGGGCGGCGCGCGAACTGCCGGCGCCGCACGATGCCGACGTCGATGGTCAGTGCCGCGCGCTGGTGCGATCGCTCGGCGCGGCGGGCTGGCTGCAGCACGCGGTCGGCGAGACCATCGACACACGTGCCGTGTGCCTGGTGCGCGAGACGCTGGCGCGCCATTCCGGGCTGGCCGACTTCGCCTTCGCGATGCAGGGCCTGGGCTCGGGCGCGATCGCGCTGGCCGGCAGCGCCGAACAGCAATCGCGCTATCTCGGCCCGGCAGCGTGTGGCGAGTCGATCGCGGCCTTCGCACTGTCCGAGGCCGAGGCCGGCTCCGACGTCGGCGCGATGCAGTGCCGGGCCACGCCGGACGGCGACAGTTACGTGCTCGACGGCGAGAAGACCTGGATCTCGAACGGCGGCATCGCCGACGTCTACGTGGTGTTCGCGCGCGATGCCGGGCTCGACCCGGCGGTCGCGAAGGGCGCGCGCGGCATCTCGGCCTTCATCGTCGAGGCCGGAACAAAGGGTTTCGGGATCGCGCAGCGCATCGACGTGATCGCGCCGCACCCGCTGGCCACGCTGCGCTTCCGGGCCTGCCGGGTGTCGGCCGCGCAACGCATTGGCGCCGCCGGCGAGGGCTTCAAGATCGCGATGCGCACGCTCGACGTCTTTCGCACCTCGGTCGCCGCGGCGGCGCTCGGGTTCGCGCGCCACGCCTACGACCAGGCGCTGCAGCGCGCCGTGGGTCGGCGCATGTTCGACCGTCGTCTCGCCGACTTCCAGCTCACACAGGCCCGGCTGGCGCAGATGGCCACCACGATCGACAGCGCCGCGCTGCTGACCTACCGCGCGGCCTGGGAGCGCGATCAGGGACGCGCCGTGACCCGCGAGGCCGCGATGGCCAAGATGGCCGCCACCGAGGGCGCGCAGCAGGTCATCGATGGCGCGGTGCAACTCTGGGGCGGCCTCGGCGTCGTCAGCGGCCAGCCGGTCGAGCGCCTGTACCGCGAGATCCGCGCGCTGCGCATCTACGAGGGCGCGACCGAGGTCCAGCTCATGATCATCGCGCGCGAACTGCTGAAGGACGCCGCGCCGCGCTGAGCGGTGGTTCAGCCGCGACCTGGATCGGCGGCCGCGCCGGACTCGGCGTGCGCCTGGCGCCGCACCAGCCATGCGCCTTGCAGCGCCAGCACGCCCATCGCCGCCGCCACGAGCAGGTCGGGCCAGGCCCGGCCGGTGCCGAACACGCCGAGGGCCGCGCCCATCACCGCCAGGTTGCCGAGCGCATCGTTGCGCGAACAGATCCAGACCGATCGCATGTCGGCGTCGCCGTGGCGGTAGCGGTAGAGCCGCCAGGCGACAAACAGGTTGACCGCCAGCGCGAGCACGCCCACCACGCCCATCGTGGCCGGCTCGGGCGCGCTGCCGGTCTGCAGTTTCCAGGCCACCTGGCCCAGCACGAAGAGGCCGAAACCACCCATGCACGCCGCCTTGACGAGGGCCGCGCGCGACCGAACCGCGCGGGCCTGCGCGAGCACTGCCAGCGAGAGGCCGTAGTTGGCCGCGTCGCCGAAGAAGTCGATGCTGTCGGCCAGCAGGGAGACCGATCCCGAGGCCCACGACGCCGCCATTTCGACCCCGAACATCAGCAGGTTCAGCGCGAGCGCCCAGCGCAGGACGTCGCGGTAGGCGGCGTCGGGCGCGGGCAAGGGCGGGGCGGTGGACATGTGTGGGCGGCGCGCTTCGACGGTCCTGCATTGGAACCGCAGTCCGGTCGCCGCGCCGGCAATGCGGCCGATCGGGCGTGCGGATCGGCGCGTCCGAGAGCGGCAGGCCTGCCGTCGCGTGTCGTGCACGTGAGGTTTCGTAAAGCAAGTGCAAGCAGCTGCGACGGCGGCAACCGGATGCGCCTCGGCCCCCCACCCTGTCGTCGCGCCGGCCCGTTGCCCCGTTAGATCGGCGGCGGGGGGTTCCACCCCGCGGAGGCGGCACGCCTGTGGCGGCGCGAGGGCGGTTGCGAAAGCGGTCATGACTTCCAAGGCGAGGGCGGTGTCGGAGCGGGGCGCGGTGCTGCAGCCAACCGGCGTGACGCGTGGCGGCACGGCGCGGCTGCGGTCCCTGGTCGCGGCCGTGCCGGGTACGCTCGAACTGGCCGCGGTGGTGGCGGTGATGGCGCTGCTGCTGCCGCGCTTCGACACCGTCGCCGGCTTCGGCGTCGGGCGCGATGCGCGCTTCGCGGCCGGGGGACTGGCGGTCACGGGCCTGCCCGACGCGGTTTTGCCGTCGCTGTGCGTGAGCGATGCGGCATCCGCCGAACCGGAGGTCGCGGCGCGGCTGTGCGGGGGCCCGGGCCACGTCTCGGGCACTGCTGCCGGCGGCGGACCGGGCCGGTCGGATCTGCCGCTGGCATTGCAACGCGCCCTGGCGGCCGCGCGCGTGGCCTTTGTCGCGCCGCTGACGCAGGTCCAGGGCCAGCTCGACGCGCTGCGTGCGCAACAGCGCGACGGCGAGGCCGACCTGCGGCCGCTGGCCGATGCGATCGGCGTGCTCGAGGCCCGGATCGAGCCCTATGCCGCCCGTTACGAGCTGCGCCCTGGCGAGGCTCGCGGGCCGGCGGCCCTCGAATGCGCGGCGCGCGAGGTGGCCGGCGCGCTGGCGCAAGGCGCGGGTGCGGGCTTCGAGCGCTCCAACGCGCTGTTGCTGCTCGCTGCCGCGATCGACGGCCGCAGCGCCGCTGCCGGCCTCGCGTCCGAAGCGGTCTTGCCGGATGTCTCGGCGCCGGGCTGCGGCTCGCTCGGCGCCAGCCTGGGTGCCGCCGCGACGCTGCTCGGCGAGGCCCGCCTGTCCGCGGACGACGGTCGCAAGAACGAGGCGATGCGCGCGTTGCTGGCATCGGCCGGCGCGCAGTGGGCCGGCGCGATGGGGCTCGGCTACCTGCTGTTGCGCTGGAGCCGCCGCGGTGTCGGCGCCGCGACCGGGGTCGGCGCGTCGCTGCTGCTGTGGGCCGGTGCGGCGTGGCTGGCGCGCGTGCCCTGGCCGTTCGCCGCGTCGCGCGAGTTCCGTCCCGGCCGCATCGACACGGCATGGAGCGCCGCACCGGACGTCTATGTGCTGGTCCTCGCCGGGGTCGGCGCGCTGTGCCTGCTGCCGGGGTTGGCCGGGTCGGGCGGGCGCCGCCACGCGCCGCAGGCGATGAGTTCGCGCGTCGGCTACGCCGGTCTGGTGGCTGCGACCGGGTTCGGTTGGCTGCTGCTGTTCGACCTGTCATCGCATGCGCACCCGGTCAACCGCTATCTGGCGCTGTACCACCAGGGTCATCTGTGGCTGGCGATGATGGTGCTGTCGGTCGTGCTGTTCCTGCGCCAGCCGCTGGCGCGTGGCGTCGGCTGGGTGCTGTCGGTGGCCGGCGAGCTGTCGCGCCGCATTGCGCGCACCTTCGGCCACGCCGGCGCCTGGCTACTGCTGGCGATGATCGGCGGCATCGGTCTGGCGATCTTCGGCCTGGCGCTCGCCAACCTGCGTCAGCTCACCTCGGAACTCGGGCGCATCTGGCTGATCGTCGGTGGCGCCTGGTTCTTCTTTCTGCGGGCCGGACCGCTGGCCGAGCGGCTGGCTCGATCGGGCCCGGCCGGGGCCTCGTTCTGGCGCTACGTCGCGCCCATGGTCTTCGTGGTGGCGGTGCTGCTCGGCGCGATGCTCATCACGCGCGACATGGGCCCGCTGCTGATCGCCGGTTATGCCTCGGGCGGCTTCGTCGCGGCGACCCTGGCCGCCTGGTGGCACCAGCGGCGCGGCGCGGTGCTGCTGCCGTATCTGGCCGCGGTCGCGCTTTTTGCCAGCTGGATCGGCGTCGTCACGCTGAGCCTGTTCCAGCTCGGCAATGTCGACAGCACCACCGCGGCGCGGCTCGAGAGCCTGGCGGCGCCGTTCGCCTCCAACAACGACCAGCTCGCGCTGGTGTCGTGGTTTCAGCGCGCGACCCCGGCCGAGGGCTACGGGCTCGGCGCCTCACCCTGGTGCGGGCACGCCGCGTCGGGGCGCTGCAGC
>JBDSZM010000434.1:0-3476 GCA_039925165.1 Burkholderiaceae bacterium | reverse complement strand
CTGTTGGGCGGGATGACGCAGACCGGGGCCTCGATGTCGACGAAGCTCTTGGGATCGAAGTTCTTGGGGTCGACGACCGTGCTGTAGACGTTGGTAAAAACCTTGAACTCGGGTGCGCAACGGATGTCGTAACCATAGCTGCTGGTGCCGTAGCTGACGATCTTGGCGCCGTCGGCGCCGATGCGGACCTGGCCGGGCTCGAACGGCTCGATCATGCCGTGCTGCTCGGCCATGCGGCGGATCCACTTGTCGCTCTTGATGCTCATGCTGGGGCGTCCGGGAAAGTGGTGCCGATTGTAGGGAGCACCCCGGCGGAGACCCCGCGGGCCGTGTCTTGCCGGCGGCCCGGTTTGCTGTTGGAATGCGTGCGGCAGCCGTGCTGGAGATTTGAATGCAAAACGCGACCGATCTGTTGATCGACTACGCCCGCGACCACCGCGACCGGCGCAATATCGCGAGCCATTTCGTCGGCGTTCCGCTGGTGGTGTTCGCGGTGGCGGCACTGCTGGCACGCGCCCGCTTCGGCCTCGCCGGTCATGAGCTCAGCATGGCCTGGGTCGGGGTCGGCCTGCTGGCCACGCTGTACCTGGCGCGCAGCGGGCCGCTGACCCTCACGCTGGGCAGCGGAACGGTGGTGGCGGCCCTGGTCGCGCTGGCGCACCCGATGGCCGAGGCGAGCACCGGACGCTGGCTCACCTGGAGCCTGACGCTGCTGGCGCTCGGCATGCTGGTGCAGTGGATCGGCCACGTCTATGAAGGCAAGCGCGAGGCCTTCGTCGACGACTTCGCGACGCCGTCGGCCGGTCCGCTGTTCGTCACCGCCCAAGTGCTCTTCATGCTCGGCTGGAACCGGCCGCTGCAAGACGAGATGCAGCGCCGTGCCGGCCCGACCGTGATGCGCGATCTGGCGCGCATCGCGTGAACTTCAGACCGGGCGATTTGGCGGCACGTAGTCGTAGCGCGCCGGGTCCGACAACAGGAAGTCGGCGACCGCGTCGGCATTGTTCAGGTCGATGACGGGCAGCCCGGTGGGCACCGGAAGCTGGTTCGGGCTGTCGGTGCACACCGCGACCACGAAGGGATCTTCCGGGTACTGCGCGGGGCGCCCGGTGGCGGCGCGCCAGACCTCGACCTTGAGCAGCGGCGCGTGCTTGTAGCCCTCGACCAGCACCCAGTCGCAATCGGACAGCTCGCCCACCAACTCGTCGACGCTCGGCTCGCAGAGCATCTCGTATTCCCGAATCAGCGCGAGCCGCCGGTTCGAGGCGATCACGACCTCGAACGCGCCGGCCTGACGATGGCGCCACGAGTCCTTGCCCTCGTGGTCGATGTCGAAATCGTGGTGCGCATGCTTGACCACGCTGACGCGCTGGCCCGCCAGCCGCAGGCGCACGATCAGCTGCTCGACGAGGGTCGTCTTGCCCGCGCCGGAGTACCCGCAAAACCCGATCACCTTCATGCCGCGCTGCCCTGTCCCGAAGTGCGCGCAGTGTAGGGGCGCGTCGGGCCGGGATCCGCCGGGATAATTCGGCGATGCACGATTTCTGGCCCTCGAGCGGCCTGCGACTTCTGGGCCGGGACGATCGCGGCTGGCTGACCCCGACCGACGCCTGGCTGCGCCGCTTCCTGGACCTGCCCGAGCTGCAACTGGAGGACGGTTCGTGTCGCGCCGAACGCGCCCTGCACGCCGCACTCGAGGCCGAACCGATGCGGCCGGTCGGGTCGGCCGAGGTCGGCCGCCTTGCCGATGCCGATGTGCAGGCGAACTACACGCACTTCCTCGGTTTCCGGGATGCGCTGCTGGCCGCCGGAACGCTCGAGGCCTACTACCTCGGGCTCATCCGCAGCGGCGCCATCACGGTCCCGCCGCTCTTCATCGACCTCGTCGTCGAGCCGCTGGTCCACCGGCTGGTGCAGGACAGCACCGATGCCTTCGAGGTGCGCGCGGCGGAGCTGCTGTTTCGCCTGCAGCGGGTGTCGGTCCGCGACGGGCAGGTGCTGTGCGCCGATGCGCAACAGGCCGACCTGCTGAACCAGACCGGCGGCTTCGGCGACCTGGGACGATTGCTGGTGCAGAACAAGGCGCCACTCAAGGCCGCGCAGATGGCCGTGCTCGGTCCCGACACCGCTGCCGACTACTGGCACGACGCCGAGCGCCACGCGCACCTGCTGGTGCTCGACCACGACGCGGTGACCGAGATCGGACACGGCCTGCTGTTCACCACCCGCCGTCCGCACTCGGGTCTGGCCGCGCTGGCACGCGTGCTCGAGCGCTGGGTTGCGCACCTGCTGGGCGTGCAGGTGCGCATCACACCGCAGCAAAAGATCGCCGACGACGCGTGGCGCTGGCACATCGGCCTCGATGCGACGGCGTCGGTGCTGCTCGATGACCTGTACCTCGGCCACGAGGTGGCACTGGACCGGCTGCGACGGCTCGTCGGCCTGTTCCGGCTCGACTTCGCCGATCCGCGCGAGATGCAGCCGGAGCTGGCCGGCAAGCCGGTGTACCTCGGTCTTGCGACCAGCGACGATGGCACGCTGCGCCTGAAGCCGCAGAACCTGCTGCTCAACCTGCCGCTGGCACGAGCCGTCTAGGGTGGGTGCTTTCACGCAAAGCCTGCACACCGCGTTCGACCTGCTGGCCGGCGCCGACCCCGCGCTCCTGCGCATCGTGCTGCTCACGCTGGGCGTCAGCGGCAGCGCCTGCCTGATCGGCGCGACGCTCGGGCTGGCCGGCGGCACCTGGCTGGCCGCGACCCCTTTCGTCGGCCGGGGCGTGCTGATCGCCGGGCTCAATACGCTGCTCGCCCTGCCGTCGGTGGTGGTGGGCCTGGTCGTCTACCTGCTGCTCTCGCGCAGCGGTCCGCTCGGCGCCTGGGGCCTGCTGTACACGCCGGGCGCGATGGTGATGGCGCAGACGGTGCTGGTGCTGCCGATCGTCACCGCGCTCACTCGCCAGCTCGTCGCCGACGGGCTGCGCGAGGGCGGCGACCCGCTGCGCTCGATGGGCGCGCGGCCGATCACCGCCGCTGCGCTGATGCTGCTGCACGAGCGCTGGGCGGTGCTGACGGTGCTGCTGACCGCCTTCGGCCGGGCGGTGTCCGAGGTGGGCGCGGTGATGATCGTGGGCGGCAACATCGACGGCCTGACGCGCGTCATCACGACCACCATCGCGCTCGAGACCAGCAAGGGCGATCTGCCGCTGGCGCTGGCGCTCGGGCTGGTGCTGATCGGCGTGGTCGCGCTGCTCAACGCCGCGATCGCCCTCACGCAGCGCGCTCAGGCGCCGCTGGCGACGACGCCGTGACGGCGCTGCCGCCGATGGCTGGCGCGGCCGCGGCGCCACCGCCGCCGCCGGTGCTGACCCTGGCCGGCTACGAAGTGCGCTTCGGCAACGTGCACGCCCTGCGCGGTGTCGATCTGCAGATCCGGCGCGGCGACTTCGTGGCGCTGGTCGGGCCGAACGGCTCGGGCAA
>JBDSZM010000433.1:0-4013 GCA_039925165.1 Burkholderiaceae bacterium | reverse complement strand
CCTTGTCGAACAGCCCGTCCTTGCTCGACAGCATGATCACCGGCACGGCGGCGAAGCGCGGGTTGCGCTTGATGATGGCGCAGGTCTGGTAACCGTCGAGCCGCGGCATCAGGATGTCGCAGAAGATCAGGTCGGGCACGTGGTCGTTGACCTTCGACAGCGCATCGAACCCATCCTCGGCCAGCAGCACGTGGTAGCCGCCCTGCTTGAGGAATATCTCCGCGCTGCGGCGGATGGTGTTGCTGTCGTCGATCACGAGCACCTTGGTGCCCGCGGGGTCGGTCGGGTTGCTCAAAGAGCATTCTCCTCAACGACTCGGCGACCGCCCGCCAGGGGCGCGCCGCGAAGCTTGATCCGATTCAGATCTGCACCATTTCGAAGTCTTCCTTGCGAGCGCCGCACTCGGGACAGGTCCAGTTCATGGGAACGTCCTGCCACACCGTGCCGGCCGCAATGCCATGTTCGGGGTCCCCGACCGCTTCATCGTATATCCATCCGCAAATGAGGCACATCCAGGTCTTGGGCTCGCTCACATCGTCTCTCTGGCTCACTACAATGGATATCGATTGTAGCCACCGCCCCTGGCGCAAACTGCCCGGCGTCGTGGGCCTTCACGCAACATCCTCACGCTTTTCCTCGCGTCTGCCGAGGGCTGCGACGGGCCCCTGACACCCCGCTCGAACGCCGCTTGCGACCTCCCCCAATGACCACTGACATCCCCGCCTCCGACGAGGCCGACAGCACGCCGGTCGAGCAACCCGCGCCGGCCTGCGTGATGAGCTTCAATGCCAGCGACGCGAGCGGCGCCGGCGGCCTCGCGGGCGACGTGGCGACCATCTGCGCCATGGGCGCGCACGCCTTGCCGGTGGTCACCAGCATCGTGATGCGCGACACCGCCGAGATCTTCGACCATCACCCGATCGATGCCGACGTGGTGGTCGAGCAGGCGCGCAGCGTGCTCGAGGACGTCACCATCGCGGCCTGGAAGGTCGGCTTCCTCGGCTCGTCCGAAGGCGTGAGCGCGGTTGCCGAGATCCTGTCCGACTACCCCGACGTGCCGCTCGTCGCCTACATGCCCAACCTGTCGTGGGTCGAAGAAGACGAGCAGCAGGCCTACCTCGAGGCCTTTCGCGAACTGGTGCTGCCGCAGACCGAGGTGCTGGTGGGCAGCCACCAGACCCTGACCGATTTCCTGTTGCCCGACTGGGACAGCGACCGCCCGGCCTCGCCGCGCGAACTGGCGGTGGCCGCGGGCAGCCACGGCACCCGCTACGTGCTGGTGACGAGCGTGCTCATCAACAGCAGCAAGTCGCCCGAGCAGTTCCTCGACAACGTGCTGGCCTCGCCGCAAGGCGCCATCACCGGCGAGAAGTTCGAGCGCTTCGAGGTCGCCTTCGTCGGTGCCGGCGAGACGCTGTCGGCCGCGCTGGCCGCGCTGCTGGGCTCGGGGGCCGAGTTGCAGGCCGCGGTCGGCGAGGCACTGACCTTTCTCGACCAGTCGCTCGATGCGGGTTTCCGTCCCGGCATGGGCAACGTCGTTCCCGACCGTTTCTTCTGGGCCCTGCCGGCGGACGACGAGGGCGACGAGGAAGGCGACGAGGCTGCCACTCCGGGCGAGGACGTGGCCGACGAGGCGAGCGCGCCGCGCAGCCCGCGCCATGTCCACTGAGGCCGCGGCGCATCCCGGCTCGGTCAACGCGCGGCTCTTCGAGCGCGCAAGACAGGTCATTCCCGGCGGGGTCAATTCGCCGGTACGGGCCTTCCGTGCGGTGGGTGGTACGCCGCGTTTCATCGCCCGGGCCGAGGGCGCCTACATGGTCGACGCCGAGGGCCGTCGCTTTATCGACTACATCGGCTCCTGGGGTCCGATGATCCTCGGCCACGGCCATCCGGCCGTGCTGGCCGCGGTGCACGCCGCGGTCGACGACGGGCTGTCGTTCGGTGCCCCGACCGAGCGCGAGATCGAACTCGTCGAGGCCATCCTCGAACTCGTCCCGAGCCTGGAGCAACTGCGCCTCGTCAGTTCGGGCACCGAGGCCGCGATGAGCGCGCTGCGGCTGGCGCGCGGCGCCACCGGGCGCAACAAGATCGTCAAGTTCGAGGGCTGCTACCACGGCCACGCCGATGCGCTGCTGGTCAAGGCGGGCTCGGGCCTGGCCACCTTCGGCCACCCGACCAGCGCGGGCGTCCCCGAGGACGTGGTGCGCGACACCCTGGTGCTCGAATACAACCACCTTGAGCAGCTCGAGGAAGCGTTCGCGCTGCACGGCGATGCGATTGCCTGCGTCATGATCGAGCCGATCGCCGGCAACATGAATTTCGTGCGCGCCGGCGTGCCCTTCATGGCACGGCTGCGCGAGCTGTGTACACGGCACGGCGCGCTGCTGGTGTTCGACGAGGTGATGAGCGGCTTTCGGGTCGCGCTCGGCGGCGCGCAGAGCCTCTATGCGGCGCAGATCCCCGGCTTCGAACCCGACCTCAGTGTCTTCGGCAAAGTCATCGGCGGCGGCATGCCGCTGGCGGCCTTCGGCGGCAAGCGCGCGGTGATGGAACTGCTGGCGCCGCTCGGCCCGGTCTACCAGGCCGGCACGCTGTCGGGCAATCCCGTCGCGACCGCCTGCGGCCTGGCGACGCTGCGCGAGATCCGCAAGCCGGGCTTCTTCGAGGCGCTGTCGGCGCGCACCCGCTCGCTGGTCGACGGACTGCTCGGCACGGCGCGCGAGGCCGGCGTGCCGATGGTGGGCGATTGCGAGGGCGGCATGTTCGGCTTCTTCTTCGCCGATCGGCTGCCGCACGACTACGCCGACGTGATGGCGACCGACAAAGAGCGCTTCAACCGCTACTTCCACGCCATGCTTGATCGCGGCGTGTACTTCGCGCCGGCGCTGTACGAGGCCGGCTTTGTCAGCGCCGCCCACGGCGCGGCCGAGATCGACGCGACCATCGCCGCGTCGGCACAGGCGCTGCGCGGCTGACAGACGCGCCGCGACCCCGGCCTGCGAGGCCCGGGAGCGCTGTGCCGCCCAGGACAATCGACGGGCCCGCGAAGGACCCTCGATCGAACTGAAACGGCCGCGATCCGTGCGGACTCGGCTTCTAGAATCGACCGATGCACATCCACATCCTGGGCATCTGCGGCACCTTCATGGGTGGCCTGGCGGCGTTGGCGAGAGAGGCCGGCCACCAGGTCACCGGTTGCGACGCCAATGTCTATCCGCCGATGAGCGAGCAGTTGAGGGGCCTCGGCATCGAGCTGATCGAGGGCTATGGCGCCGAGCAGATGTCGCTCGCACCCGACCTGTACGTGGTCGGCAACGTCGTGACGCGCGGCAATCCGCTGATGGAGGCGGTGCTCGATGCCGGAGCGCCCTACACGAGCGGCCCGCAATGGCTGGCCGACCACGTGCTGCAGGGCCGCCACGTGCTGGCGGTCGCCGGCACCCACGGCAAGACCACCACCACCGCGATGCTGGCCTGGGTGCTCGAGGCCGCGGGTCGTGCGCCGGGCTTCCTGGTCGGTGGAGTGCCGATGAACTTCGATGTCTCGGCGCGCCTGGGGGCGTTCGACTCGCCGTTCGTGATCGAGGCCGACGAGTACGACTGCGCCTTCTTCGACAAGCGCAGCAAGTTCGTCCACTACCGGCCGCGCACCGCGATCCTGAACAACCTCGAGTTCGACCACGCCGACATCTTCGACAACCTGGTCGCGATCGAACGCCAGTTCCATCACTTGGTGCGCACCGTGCCGGCGAGCGGCCGGCTGGTCGTCAATGCCCGCGAAGAGAGCCTGGCACGCGTGCTGGCGATGGGCTGCTGGAGCGAGGTGCTGCGCTTCGGCGCAAAGAAGGAAGTGCCGGGCGCGCTGCGTTCGCGCGGTGAGCCGCACGCGTTCGACGTGCTGCGCGGCAGCCTCAAGATCGCGCGCGTCGACTGGCCGCTGCTGGGCGAGCACAACCAGATGAACGCGCTCGCCGCGATCGGCGCGGCCGAGCACCTGGGCGTCGCGCCCGACG
>JBDSZM010000432.1:0-2900 GCA_039925165.1 Burkholderiaceae bacterium | reverse complement strand
GCGGGCCGGCGGTGGTGTCGGGCTGGATCGCCGGCGCGGCGGGCAACAACCCGGTGATGATCATGCTGCTGCTGGTGCTGCTGTTCATCATCGTCGGCGACTTCATCGACGCCATCCCGGCCATCATCATCTTCATGCCGATCATCAGCGACCTCACCAAGACCGCCGACATCCAACCGGTGCACATGGGGGTGGTGATCATCGTCACGCTGGCCTTCGGCCTCATCACGCCGCCCTACGGGCTGGCGCTGCTGATGTCGTCCAAATTCATCGGCGTGCCGTTCTCGCGCGCCATGGTCGCGTCGCTGCCGATCTACGTCGTCTTCCTGTCGGCAATCCTGTTCTGCATCTTCGTTCCCGAGGTCGTGCTGTGGCTGCCGAAGACCTTGCTGCCGCAATCGGTCGGCTGCTTCAAGAACCCCAGCGGGGCCGGCTGGCTGTGCCCGTGACAGGGAGTGTCGTCGCCCGCCACCCCATGGATAATGTCCGACGAATCCATGGCACCGCCGTGGCGTGGTCGGGGCGGTCGGGCGATGGGTGTGCAGGAACGAAACAACGTCCAGGTCTTCGGCAGCGGCCCGACCACGATGGTCTTTGCGCATGGCTTCGGCTGCGACCAGCACATGTGGCGGCTGCTCGCCCCCGTCTTCGCGCAGCGCTTTCGCGTCATCGCGTTCGACCTGGTGGGCAGCGGGAAATCTGATCTGGCGGCCTACGACCTCGACAAATATTCGAGTCTGCAGGGCCACGCCGACGATGTGCTCGAAATCATCGACGAATTCGCGGGCGGGCCGGTGATCTTCGTCGGCCACTCGGTCAGCGCCATGATCGGGATGCTGGCCGACCTGAAGGCCCCGCAGCGCTTCAGGGCCCACGTGATGATCGGACCGTCACCCTGCTATATCAACGACGGCGACTATGTCGGCGGCTTCGCGCGGGCCGATATCGATTCGCTGCTCGAGACGATGGAGAGCAACTACCTCGGCTGGTCGAGCACGATGGCGCCGGCGATCATGGGCGCACCGAGCCAGCCCGAACTCGCGGTCGAGCTGACCAACAGCTTTTGCCGCACCGATCCGGATATCGCCAAGCATTTCGCGCGCGTCACGTTCCTGTCCGACAACCGCCGTGACCTGACCCGGCTCACCACGCCCACCCTCGTCGTGCAATGCAGCGACGACCTGATCGCCCCGATGAACGTCGGCCGCTATCTGCAATCGACGCTTCCAGCGTGCACGCTGGAGGTGGTCGAGAACGTCGGCCACTGCCCGCACCTGAGCGCGCCGGGCGCCAGTGCCGATGCGATGAACCGGTTTCTGCCGACGATCGGCTGCTGAACCCACTCCGATGGATGCCGACCCGGACGACGGGTTCGATCGCGCGCCCTGCGGGCTGCTGGTCACCGACGCCGACGGCACCATCCGGCGCAGCAATGCGACGCTCGCGCGCTGGCTCGGTTATGCCGCGCACGAGCTGGTGGACGTTCGCACCTTCCAGAGCCTGCTCACGATGGGCGGGCGCATCTTCCAGCAGACGCACTGGGCGCCGCTGCTGCAGCTGCAGGGCTCGGTCGCCGAGGTGAAGCTCGACATGCTGCATCGCGACGGGCGCAGCCTGCCGATGATTCTGAATGCAGTGCGCTGCGACGAGGGCGGGCTGGTGCGCCACCAGATCGCGGTCTTCGTGACCGAGGAGCGGCACCGGTTCGAACGCGAACTGATCGCCGCCCGCAAGCGCGCCGAGGAATTGCTCGCGCACCAGCGCGCGGCGCAGCGCGCGCTCGAGGACGCGCAGGCGCAGCTCGCTGCGGAACGCGACCATGCGACCGATCGCGCGCATTTCGCCGAACAGCTCGTGGGCATCGTCAGCCACGACCTGCGCAACCCGCTGTCGGCGATCAAGCTCAACGCGACCCTGGTCGGTCGCGAGGCGCTGAGCGCGCAGCAGTCGCAGGCGCTGGCCCGGGTCGACAGCTCGAGCGCGCGCGCCCAGCGCCTGATCGCCGATCTGCTCGATTTCACGCAGGCCCGCATCGGCCGTGGCCTGCGCGTCGTCCCGGCCGTGAACGACCTGCACGGTGTGGTGCGCGATGCCATCGAGGAACTGCGCGTCGTCTTTCCCGACCGGGTGCTGGTTCACACGGCAACCGGCACCGGCGAGGCCCGCTTCGACGCCGATCGCGTGGTCCAGTTGCTCGGCAATCTGGTCGCCAATGCGATGGCCTATGGCGACGGCGCCGCTCCGGTGCAGGTTCATTCGACCCATGACGAGGCGACGACCCGGATCGAGGTACACAACGTCGGCCGGCCGATCGACCCGACCGTGCTGCCCACGCTGTTCGACGCGATGACGCGAGGCGACGCGAACGCCGCGACCGACAACCCGACCCGCAGCATCGGCCTGGGCCTGTTCATCGTGCGCGAGATCGCGCGCGCGCACGCCGGCGAGGTCACCGTGCAGTCCGACGCCGACCACGGCACGCGCTTCGTCGCGTCGTGGCCGCGCGTGGCACCGGCGCGGGCGGGCGGCAACGGCGGCTGATCCCGGTCCACGCCGTTCATTCGATCGCTCGGTCGGAGGCGGGACGTGCGTGGACGGCCGATTCGGCATTGCCGGACGCGCAGCAGTCCGGTGCTCGAGGTCGGGGCGACGCGGGACGAACGCGCCCGCAGCCCCGGGTCCTAGCCGCCTTCAGTCGTCGCGGACGACCTGCGCAAAGGGTCAAGCCGAGGGACGCGGGTGCCGATCTGAAGCGATCGCCGCGCCGGCAAGGTCAGCCTTCGGCAACCGGGTGGTCGGCCATCAATTCCAGCGCCTTGACCAGCGCCGAGTGATCCAAATCGGCCATCCCGTTGGCCGCACACACCTGCATGAGTTGCGCCGCGCCGGCGGTCTGCGGC
>JBDSZM010000431.1:0-6188 GCA_039925165.1 Burkholderiaceae bacterium | reverse complement strand
CCGAGCATCGCCACGTGGGTGAAGCTCTTGCCGGGCTCGTAGGGCAACTTCGCCACGGTATAGGGGCCGATCGAGGTCGGGGTCGAATTCGACAGCATCAGCGTGTAGCCGTCCGGTGCCGAGCGCGCCACCTCGGCACCGCCGATGGTGCCGCCCGCACCCGGCTTGTTGTCGACCACCACCGGCTGGCCGAGCGCCTTCGCCAGCGGCTCGGCGATCGCGCGCGCGACGATGTCGCTGGCGCCGCCGGCGGCGAAGGTCACGACGATGCGGATCGGCTTGTCGGGATAGGCGGCGCGGGCCGGGCCGGCGCAGGCGAAGGCCAGGACGACGGCGGCGGTCAGGATCGATGAGGTGGGGTGCATGGCATGTCTCCGGGGGAGCTTCGGGGTGCGGCGCCGGCTTGCAAAAGCCGTGCCTCGAAAGCGCTGCGGTCAGGACCCGCGGTAGGTCGAGTATGCCCACGGGCTGACGAGCAGCGGCACGTGGTAGTGGCCGGCGGCATTGGCGATGCCGAAGTCGAGGCTCACGGCATCGATGAACGGCGGCTCGGGCAGGTCGACTCCGCGCGAGCGGAAATACGCCGCCACCTCGAACACCAGCCGGTAGCGCCCGACCGCCATCGCCTGCGCGTCGAGCAGCGGGCCGCCGGCGTAGCGGCCGTCGGCGTCGAGCGTAAAGGCGCGCAGTTCGTGCGCCGGCGCATCGAGCCGCGACAGGGTGACGCGCATCCCGGCGGCAGGGCTGCCGTGCATGGTGTCGAGCACGTGGGTGCTGAGATGGCCCATCGTCGTCCTTGGTTGGCGTTCGCCGTTCCGGCAGATCGTATACACTTCTTGGCACACGTCAAGCGCGCCAAGCCCGCGTTGCCGCTCCACCCCGCGCTGCGAGGCCTGCGCCGCGCGACCCAGGCGGGTCGCGCTCACGCTGTTCGATCGGCTGCAATAGCGCCAGGCAAGCACATTTAGTCGAGCCGACAGCGGCCCAGCACGGTCAGCAAGTTGCCGGATTACAGGCGACGGCGCACCACGCCGCGAGCGCGTGACCGGCATCGAACACCGGCATGTCGGTGCCCAGGATCACGCTGTGCGCACCCATCCTGCGGCGCGCCAGCGCGATGGCGTGAGGCCCGAAGGATGCGGTGTCGACTGCGATGCGCTTCGTCGTCCAGGGGTGTTCTTCGCCGCTCTGCGGATCGTCACGCCTGACCGAGTCGAGGCGTTCGAGCAAGAAGGGCATCGCGCCGCCCAGATTCGCCAACTGGACCGTCAGTCGCGGATAGTGATCCAGGAGCGACGTTCCGCAAAGCGTCATCATCGCTTCCGAAAGCTGCTGCTGGGCGGCAAGGACGATATAGCGCAGCCAGGCGTTGTCGAGACTTCGGGCGGGCTCCGGATCGGCTGGACTCAGCAGGCCGGGATGCACAAAGACCCGCCAGCCGAGGTCGTCCGCAATGCGCAACAGTGGAGCAAAGCACTCCGCTGAAGTGCGCGACGAAAAGGCCACCGCCGGCATGATCACACCCTCCAGACCGAGCCGGCCGCAACGCTCCAGCTCGGCGCACGCCATCTGCATATCGTTCAAAGGCAAGGCCGCGTATCCGCCGAAGATGCCGGCGCTCGAGAGCGATGCCTCACCGACCGCATCGTTGAATGAACGCACCAGCGGCAGGGCGTCCTGCGCCGGAAGGTTGTCGATATTCCACAGCGACGACAGTGACAGGATCTGGCGATCGATGCCAAGCTCCGCCAGCAGCTGCCGTCGTCGACCGAGGTTCACAGCGACCTCGGGAAGAAGGCGCGCTCGCCGGCCCGTGATCAGGCGCAAACCCTCCGAAGATCGTTCGATGCGAGGTGCTGCCGTGCGTCGAGCCAACCGCTCGATCAGCGCCGGCGGCAACCAGTGCGAGTGCCAGTCGGTCAACACGGGATCAGCGTCGCAGCGGCATTGATTCGGGTCAGCGCCCCTTTCCCAGCACGGCCTCGCGCAGCCTGTCGTTGTCTGCCATGAAATCGGCAACGTACCTTGCCGTAACTTCCAGATTGGCGATGACCGGCTCGACGCCCAGGCTCTCGAACCGGCTGCGAACGTCGGCATTGCCCGCCGCCGCGCCCAACGCCTCGTTCAATCGCACCAGCACCGGCAGCGGCGTTGCGCCCGGCGCCCAGAGGCACACGCCACCGTTGTAGAGATGGTTCGGAAGGCCCGCCTCCGCCGCGGTCGGCACGTCCGGCAGTGCAGCGAGGCGATCGCTGGAGAGGACAGCCAGGGCCTTGAGCCGCCCCGATCGCACCAGTTCCGCGACGCTTGCCGAGCTCTGCACGGCGAAGCCGAGACGGCCGGCGACGAGATCGTTGATCGGACTTTCCTTGTAGGGCACATGGAGTGATTTCATACCCAAGGTGCGCGCCAAGCGCTCGCCCTGGAGATGCGGCGAGCTGCCTTCGCCTTGCGATGGAAACGGCACGCCGTCGCCCCGATTTCGCGCCTGGTCCCGCAATTGCTGAATCGTGGCGACGCCGCTCTCCGACGAAACGACGACGAGCCAATGGTCGCGCATCAGGCGGCCCACCGGGGTCAGGTCCTTGAACGGTACGAGCGGCGCGCGACCGGACGCCAGATAGGCATGAACGATCGAATCACCCGAGCATCCGCTGACGTTGAGGGTGTGACCATCCGGCGCGGCGCCAGCCACGGCGGTGGTCGCGAGAGTGCCGCCCGCTCCCGGCCGGTTCTCGACGACAACGGGTTGCCCAAGCGAGCGCTCCATCACTTGTCCGAGCGTTCGCGCCACGACATCCGGTGCGGTACCCGGGGCGACACCGACGACGATTCGTATGGGGCGTGCAGGGAACGACTCGGCGCTCACCCCAGCTCCTGCCGCTACCAAGCCGGCGGCAACCGAAGCGATGAACATGATGCGGGTGTGTACGTGTGACATGGCGTCTCTCCTGAATCGTCTCCACTTTAGGAGCGCAGATGCGCGGAGACCAGTCCGCATACGGCAAGGACTTCCATGAATATGATTCATTAATGGACAGCAGTCCGGAAGGATGAGGATGGACCGGCTTCGGCGCATCGAGGTTCTCGTCAAGGTCGCCGATTCAGGCAGCTTCGCCAAGGCCGCTGCTCATCTTCTGGTGACGCCATCCGCCGTGAGCCACGCGGTGGCGCAGCTCGAGGCCGAGTTGCGCGTGCGCCTCGTCTATCGCACGACGCGACTGCTGCGCCTGACCACCGAAGGGGCTGATGTCGTTCGCAGGGGCCGCGATGTGCTGAGCCGTATGGCTGAGCTGGAGACCGCCGCATCGGGCAAGCGCGAAGAGCTCGGCGGTACGCTGCGCATCGGCGTGCCGTCCGGGGTGGCGCGGCACATCCTGATGCCAGCGCTACCTGACTTCGCGCGCAGATTTCCGGAGTTGAAGATCGTCATGATCAACACCGGCTCCATCGTTGACATGCACGCGACCGGCGCCGACGTCAACTTTCGCATCGGTGCGGTCCCTGACAGCGAGTTGATCTGCCGAGCCCTCGCCACGCTCAAGTTCGGCGTCTATGCCGCACCGCTTTACTTGCGCGATCACCGGATGCCAGTGCATCCGAGCGAGCTTTCCACGCACCGGGGGCTGGTGCACAAGCCGCTCAGTTCATCGACGGTCTCGCCGTGGGACCGGTGGGATTTCGAGAATGAGCATGAAGGAGGACACGTCGAGGTCGGACATCATCTGGTGACCGATGACCGCGAAGCGCTGCTCGTCGCCGCGCTCAGCGGCGCAGGGCTGTTTCGCATCGGCATGTTCTCGCCGGGCTTGCTCAGCTCCGGCCAACTGGTTCGCTTGCTGGGCGATTGGCGCTGGCCTGGCGGCCCCGAGCTGTCGTTGCTGTACCGGCGACTCCCACGCCAGCCGCGCCGCATCTCGGCCTTCATCGAATTCGCGGCGAATGCGGTTGCGGCATTCGATCCCTTGGAGATGACCCTCGAGCACCGACCCCTTCGGACATTGCCGCAACAGAGTTGATCGCTCGCACGTAGCCGGCGCTTACCGCCATGCGAGACTTCGTCATGGCCTCCACCCCCCTGCATGAACTCGGCGCTGCCGAGGCCGCGATCCGCCTCGCGCGGCGTGACCTCACCGCAGTCGCGCTGGTGCGCGCGTGTCTCGACCGGATCGCGCAGCGCGAGCCCGAACTGCACGCCTTTGCCTGCCTCGATGCCGACGCCGCGCTGGCGCAGGCGCGCGCGCTCGACGCCGGGCCGATCCGCGGGCCGTTGCACGGCCTGCCGCTCGGCGTGAAGGATCTGTTCGACAGCGTCGACCTGCCGACGACCTACGGCTCGGCGCTGTACGCCGGGCATCGCCCGTCGGTCGATGCGGCCGCGCTGGCGCTGTGCCGCGAGGCCGGCGCGGTCGTGGTCGGCAAGACGGTGACCACCGAGTTCGCCTACTTCCAGCCCGGCCCGACCCGCAATCCGCACCACCCGGGGCACACCCCCGGCGGATCGTCGAGCGGCTCGGCGGCCGCCGTCGGCGCGGCGATGCTGCCGCTCGCGCTGGGCAGCCAGACCGCCGGGTCGATCATCCGGCCGGCCGCCTATTGCGGCGTGGTCGGCTACCAGGCAAGCCTCGGCCGGGTGCCGCGCGCCGGCATCAAGACGCTGTCCGAGACGCTCGACGCCTTCGGCGGATTCGGCCGCAGCGTGCGCGACGTGGCGCTGCTCGGCGCGGTGCTCACCGGCGATCCGCGGCTCGCCGCCTTCGACGCCTGGGCCGACGCGCCGGCGCCACGCATCGCGATCGTGCGTACGCCCGAATGGGCGCAGGCCGATGCCGACGTGCAGGCGCTCTTCGACGCGCTGTCGCACGCCCTCACCGGCAGCGCGGCCACGCTCGTCGAGATCGAGTTGCCGGCGGCGCTGGCCGACGGGGTCGCGCTGCAGAAGCGGGTGATGGCGCACGAGATGGCGCGCGCGCTCAGCCACGAGCGGGTGCGCCACGCCGACCGTCTCAGTCCGCGGCTGCGCGCCCTGTTCGACGAGGGCATGGCGATCGACGGCGCGCAGCACGCCGCCGACCTGGTCTGCACCGGGCTCGCGCGGGCGGCCGCCCTGCGCCTGCTCGAGCAGCACGATGTGCTGCTCGCTCCCAGCGCCACCGGCGAGGCCCCGGTCGGGCTCGATGCCACTGGCGACCCGGTCTTCTGCCGCCTCTGGACCCTGCTCGGCCTGCCCTGCGTGCACCTGCCGGTGGGCGTGGGACGGCACGGCCTGCCGATCGGCCTGCAGGCGATCGGCCGGCGTCACGACGACCACCGCCTGCTCGGCCATGCCGAACGCCTCCACCTCGCCCTGACCCGATGACCGACGACCTCGACCTCGACCTCGCCACCGCCCGCCGCCTGCGCACCGCTCCCCTGCCGCCGAAGATCGGCATCGCCTTCATCGTCGCGATGCTGTCGGTGCTGCTGATCTCGCTCGCCTCCTACCTGACGCTCGAACAGCGTTCCGAAGCGGCCGAGCGCATCATCCAGTCGAGCCGCAGCCTCGACCACCTCAAGGAAGTGCTGGTGACGATGCTCAATGCCGAGACCGGCAAGCGCGGCTACCTGTTGACCGGCGACGACGCCTATCTCGATCCCTATCGACGCGCCCGCGCCACCATCTCGACCGACCTCGCCGAACTCGGCAAGTCGACCCCCGAGCAGCGCGCCAAGTTCGACACCCTGGCGCAGTACGTGGCCGACAGCCTGGGGATCATGGATCGCACCATCGGCCTGCGCCGCGGCGGCGACGCGGTGGGCGCACTGGCCTACGTGCAGTCCGGGCGCGGCAAGCTCGCGATGGACCGGATCCGCGACCAGATCGCCAGCATCGCGCGCGACGAGGAGGCACTGCGCAGCGAGCGCCAGCGCCAGTGGCAGGAGGCCGTGAATGTCTCGACGCTGGTCGCGGTGGGCGGTTCGGTGGTGCTGCTCGGCCTGATCCTGCTGGCGCTGGGAGCGACGCTGCGCGGCCACCGCGAACAGCGCGCGCGCAGCTGGATCGAGTCGGGCCAGGTCCGGTTGTCGCTGCGCATGGGCGGCGAGCAGACGATGGAGGCACTCGGTGCCAAGGTCATCGAAACCCTGGCGCAATACCTGGACGCCGGCGTCGGCGCGATCCACGTCGCCGAGGACGACGGGCGGCTGCG
>JBDSZM010000430.1:0-4589 GCA_039925165.1 Burkholderiaceae bacterium | reverse complement strand
CTCGGCGGCGGCATCCGCGACCTCGACACGATCGAGCGCTACCTCGACGACGGCCTGTCGTACATCATCATCGGCACCGCCGCGGTCAAGAATCCCGGCTTCCTGCGCGATGCGTGCAGCGCCTTCGGCGGCCACATCATCGTCGGCCTCGACGCGCGCGACGGCAAGGTCGCGACCGACGGCTGGAGCAAGCTGACCGGCCACGAGGTGGTCGACCTGGCGAAGAAATTCCAGGACTACGGCGTCGAGGGCGTGATCTACACCGACATCGGCCGCGACGGCATGCTGTCGGGCATCAACATCGACGCCACCGTCAAGCTGGCGCGCGCGCTGCAGATCCCGGTCATCGCCTCGGGCGGTCTGTCCGACCTGGCCGACATCGATCGCCTGTGCGCGGTCGAGGACCAGGGCATCGAGGGCGTGATCTGCGGCCGCGCGATCTACACCGGTGCGCTCGATTTCGCCGCTGGCCAGGCCCGCGCCGACGCGCTGGCGGGCTGACGAGACTGGCTGCCGAGGATGCTCGCCAAGCGCATCATTCCCTGCCTCGACGTGACCGGCGGTCGCGTCGTCAAGGGCGTCAACTTCGTCGAACTTCGCGATGCCGGCGACCCGGTCGAGATCGCCGCGCGCTACAACGAACAGGGCGCCGATGAGCTGACCTTCCTCGACATCACCGCCACCAGCGACGGCCGCGACCTGATCCTGCACATCATCGAGGCGGTGGCCTCGCAGGTGTTCATTCCGCTGACCGTCGGCGGCGGCGTGCGCACGGTCGAGGATGTGCGGCGCCTGCTCAACGCCGGCGCCGACAAGGTCAGTTTCAACTCGGCGGCGATCCTCAATCCGCAGGTCATCCGCGCTGCCTCGGCCAAATACGGCGCGCAGTGCATCGTGGTCGCGATCGACGCGAAAGCGCGCACCGGCGACGACCTCGCGGCGCGCGGCCCCGGCTGGGACGTCTGGAGCCACGGCGGGCGGCGCAACACCGGCCTCGATGCGCTGCGCTGGGCGCAGACCATGGCCGAGCACGGCGCCGGCGAGATCCTGCTCACCAGCATGGATCGCGACGGCACCCGCATCGGCTTCGACCTGGCACTCACCCGGGTGATCAGCGACGGCGTGGACGTGCCGGTGATCGCCTCGGGCGGGGTCGGTGCGCTCGAGCACCTGAGCGACGGCATCCGGATCGGCGGTGCCGACGCGGTGCTGGCGGCGAGCATCTTCCACTACGGCGAGTTCAGCGTCGCGCAAGCCAAGGCGCAGATGGCGCGCGACGGCATTCCGGTGCGGCTGTGAGCGGGGGCGCCCGCCCGCCGGGGCGGCAGGCGGGCGCGGGGGCGCCGGCGGGCGAGGTCCGCATCGTCGGGGGGCTCTGGAAGCGCAGCAAGCTGGCGGTGCCCGACCGGCCCGGCCTGCGGCCGACGCCCGACCGGGTCCGCGTGACGCTTTTCAACTGGCTCGGCCAGGATCTGTCGGGCTGGCGCTGTCTCGATGCCTATGCCGGCAGCGGCGCCCTCGGATTCGAGGCCGCCTCGCGCGGCGCGGCCGAGGTGGTGCTGCTGGAGCGCGACCGACGTCTGGTCGGCGTGCTGGAACAGGCGCGCGAGCGTCTGCAGGCGCAGGCGCTGCGGGTCGAGCAGGCCGATGCGATCGGCTGGATGGCACGCTGCGCGCCGGCGCGTTTCGATCTCGTGCTGCTCGACCCGCCGTTCGACGCCGGCGTGTTCGACGACGCACTGGCGGCCGCACTCCGTGTCGTGGCGCCGAACGGGTGGATCTACCTCGAGGCCGACCGTCCCGTTGCGCCCGAATTCGCCGCGTCGCTCGGCCTCTTCGTGCACCGGCAGGGCCGCGCAGGCGCGGTGCACTTCCATCTGCTGCGCCGGGTCGGCGGCTGAGGATGGGCGGGTAAACTCGAACGACCCTAGCCCCCGGGAGCGCGCCGCGTGACCTCCGTGACCCGCCTGATTGCCGTCTATCCTGGAACCTTCGATCCCATGACGCTCGGCCACGAGGACCTGGTGCATCGCGCCAGCCGGCTGTTCGAGCGCCTGATCGTCGCCGTCGCCGCGGGGCATCACAAGCGCACCCTGTTCACGCTCGACGAACGGCTCGACATCAGCGCGGCCTTGGTCTCCAAGTATCCGAATGTCGAGGTAATGGAGTTCCGCGGCCTGCTCAGCGACTTCGTCGTTTCGCACGGCGGCAAGGTGGTGGTGCGCGGGTTGCGCGCCGTCAGCGACTTCGAATACGAGTTCCAGATGGCGGGTATGAACCGTCAGCTCATGCCCAACGTCGAGACGCTCTTCCTGACCCCGAGCGACCAGTACCAGTTCGTCTCCGCCACCTTCGTGCGCGAGATCGCGACCCTGCGCGGCGATGTCTCCAAGTTCGTCTCGCCGCTGGTGCTGGAGCGACTGAAGGACAAGGTCCGCACGGATGACCTCTGAGCCGCTTCAGGCGCCCGGCGTATTCGTGGGTGGGAGGGAGAGCCCATGGCACTCCTGATCACCGACACGGCCGGCGGGGATCCGCAACGCGCGCGTTGCGCCGACGGACGCGTCGAGCGCATGCAGGCGCTCGGCGTATTCGTGGGTGGGAGGGAGGGCCCATGGCACTCCTGATCACCGACGAATGCATCAACTGCGACGTCTGCGAGCCCGAGTGCCCGAATCAGGCGATCTCGATGGGCCCGGAAATCTACGTCATCGACCCGCGGCGCTGCACCGAGTGCGTCGGCCATTTCGATGCGCCGCAGTGCGTGCAGGTGTGCCCGGTCGATTGCATCCCGGTCGATCCGGCGAACCTCGAGTCGCAGGAAACGCTGTGGGCGAAGTACCGGCGATTGCAGCTTGCGGTGGTGCCGACCGGCCGAGGCTAGGGCGCGCGTGATGCGCGGGCTGGCTCGGGGTTGCGGGCGATGAAGTCGCCGGTCTTCGGTGGCGTGGCCTTCTTGCGTCGGTGCTTGCCGGTGGGGCGTGACGCCGCCGCGACCGGCACGGCGGCGCGGTGGACGTCGAGGCCGACGGCGGGGGCGGGGCGGTGCGCAGCCTCGCTCGCGAGACGCTCGCGTTCCAGCCGCGTGGCACGCGCGCGTTCCAGATCGGCCAGCTGACGCGCCTGGGCGCGTTGCTGCGCGTCGCGCGGATCGGCGGCGTCGAAGGTCGTGCCACCGGGGCACGGCAGTTGCGAATACTGGCGTCCGTCGGGGCCGCAGCGGTGAACCGTGGTTTGCGCCTCGGAAGCACCGCACACGCACAGGACGGCGACCGACACCACGACTCTCCACGGGCCGCAAACGTTCATGGCAAGGTCTCCTTGGGCTCGCTCGCGACGCGCGGCGGCTTGGGCCGAGGTGGGCGGGCGTGGATCGCCATCATTGCGCGCGCCATCTCGCCGGCCAGCAGCAGGTCGAGCGCCGCCACCGCCTGTTCGATCGCCTTGTCGATGGCCTCGCGTTCCGGCGCCGACGGCTTGCGCAGCACGTAGTCGACGACCTCCGCCTTGACGCCGGGATGCCCGATCCCGAGCCGCAAGCGCCAATAGTCGGGCGTGCCGAGCTGGGCGTGGATGTCCCTCAACCCGTTGTGCCCCGCCGGGCTGCCGCCGAGCTTCAGCTTCATCTGCCCCGGCTGCAGGTCGAGTTCGTCGTGTACCACCAGGATCTGTGCCGGCTCGATCTTGAAGAAGCGCGCCAGCGCGGCCACGGCCTTGCCCGACAGGTTCATGTAGGTCATCGGCTCGAGCAGCCAGACCGGCCCGTGCGGCGTGTTGGCACGCGCCGCAAGACCGTAGTAGCCGCGTTCGGGCGCCAGATTCACGCGCAAGGCACGCGCCACGGCGTCGACGAACCAGAAGCCGGCGTTGTGTCGCGTCGCAGCGTATTCCGGGCCCGGATTGCCCAGGCCGACGATCAGCTGAATCATGTGCGGATTATCCGTGGCGCCCAAAAACGAAAAACCCCGCCGAAGCGGGGTAAGCACAGCCGGTTGCGCGTTCGCGTCTTATTTCTTGTTCTGTTTCTCGGTCTTCTTGGCCTTGGTGGGCGCAGCGGCCGCGGCAGCGATCACCGGCGCGGCGACGACCTCTTCCTCGGCGACTGGCGCCGACACCGATACGATCACCGGGTTCGGCTTGCCCTGCGTCATCACCTTGATGCCCTCGCCGAGCACGATGTCGTTGGCGTGCAGCGACTGGCCCTTGGTCAGACTGCCGAGGTCGACGGTCAGGAACTCGGGCAGCTGCGAGGCCAGGCACTGGATGCGCAGTTCGGTCACGACGTGGTTGACCACACAGGCATCGGTCTTGACCGCGGGCGAGGTTTCCTCGTTGATGAAGTGCAGCGGCACCTTCTTCGTGATCTTGGTGCTGGCATCGACGCGCTGGAAGTCGACGTGCTGGACCAGCGGCCGGTAGGCGTGCATCTGGTAGTCGCGCAAGAGGACCTGCTCGGACTTGCCGTTCAGTTCCATCTCGAGCACGGACGAGTGGAAGGCCTCCTTCTTCAGCGCGAAGAAGAGGGCGTTGTGATCGAGTTCGATCATGGCCGGCGTGCCCGCTCCGTAGACGATCCCGGGTACCTTTTG
>JBDSZM010000429.1:0-4273 GCA_039925165.1 Burkholderiaceae bacterium | reverse complement strand
TGGGACGGCCTGCGCCGGCTCGCGCTGATGCTGCTGGAGCAGACCCGGCCGCGCAAGCCGCGCCGCGTGCCGCCGCGGCTCGCACTCGGGCCGGGGTCGGCGGCGGCCGTCGCTCACTAGCCGCGCGCCAGGTCGATCCGGTGTGCGATCGGCCTGCCTTCGCGCAGCGCGCGGACGTTGGTCGCCACCACTTGCGCCGCGCTGCGTGGATCGGTCTGGGCCGCGACATGCGGCAACACCGTGACGCGCGGATGGGTCCAGTAGCGGTGCCCGAGCGGCAGCGGCTCGGTGCGATAGACATCGAGCACCGCGTGGCGCAGGTGGCCGCGGTCAAGCGCGGCGAGCAGGTCGGCGTCGACCACGTGGCCGCCGCGGCCGAGGTTGATCAGGCTGGCGCCGGGCTGCAGCCGCGACAACCGCGCGGCATCGAAGAAGTCGCGCGTGGCCGGCGTGAGCGGCAGCAGGTTGACGACGATGTCGGCCTTGGCAAGCAGGTCGTCGAGCGCGGCCTCGCCGCTGGCCGTGGCGTGGTCGTCTGCCGGTCGGGCGTGCCGGCTCCAGCCGGTGACCGCATAGCCGAGCGCGGCGAGACGGCGCGCGCACGCCGATCCCATCTCGCCCAAGCCGAGCACGGCGACGCGCACCTCGTCGGCGCGTCGCTGCGGCTGCTGCTCCCAGCGGCGGTCGCGCTGCTGCGCGGCGTAGTCGAAGAAGTCGCGATGCAGCGACAGCACGGCCCACAGCGCCGTCTGCGCCATCGCCTGCGTCATGGCGGGATCGACCATGCGCGCAATCGGCACGCCGGGCGGCAGCTCGGGGTCGGCGAGCAAGCGGTCGACCCCCGCCCACAGCGACTGCACCAGGCGCAGCGCCGGCAGGCCGCGCAAGCTGCCCGCCGGCGGATTGGCGACGAGCGCGATATCGATCGCGGGCGCATCGGCCGGCATGCGGTCGCGCAGCAGTCGTTCGCCGGGCAGCGCGGCCTGCAACGCCGGCCACCAGGCGGCCCACTCGGTCGCATCGAAATCGGCGCCGACCCAGATCGCCATGGGGTCAGCGCGCCGCCGCGGCGAGCAGCCGCTGCAGCGCGATCTCGACCGTGCGGTCGCGCACCGTGCCGCGGTCTCCGGCAAGTTGCAGCAGGGCCGCTTCGGTCTCGATGCCGCCGTCCGTGGCATTGCGCCGCGCGAGCGCCAGCCAGACCGTGCCGACCGGTTTGCCCGGCACCGCGCCGCCCGGCCCGGCGATGCCGGTCACGGCCACCGCGAGATCGGCCTGCGCGTGGGCGAGCGCGCCGGCCGCCATGGCGCGCGCGACCGGCTCGCTGACCGCGCCGTGGGTCTGGATCGCGTCGGCCGGCACGTCGAGCATCGCCTGCTTGGCGGCATTCGAATAACTCACGAAGCCGCGCTCGAACCAGTCGCTGGAGCCGGCCACCGACGTGCAGGCCGCGGCGATCAGGCCGCCGGTGCATGACTCGGCCGTCGCCAGCCGCCAGCCGCGCGCACGCAACGCCGCGCCGAGTTGCAGCACGGCCGGCACGAACTGCTTCACGGCCGGCTCACAGCACGCGCCACAGCGCGATCACGAGCAAGGTGCACAGCGCGGCGACCAGGTCGTCGAACAGGATGCCGAAGCCCTGGCCCCAGCCGATTGGCTCGGACCGGCGCCCCTTCCACAACTGATCGGCCCAGGCCACCGGACCCGGCTTGGCGGCGTCGAAGAAGCGGAACAGCAAGAAGGCGGTGAGCTGCGCGGCGAACCCCGCCGGCGTGACCAGCCACAGCACCAGCCAGAACGCCACGATCTCGTCCCAGACGATCGCCGCCGGGTCGGCGACGCCGAGATGACGCGCCGTGACGGTGCAGGCCCACCAGCCGACGAGCGTCGATGCGACGAGCAGCCCGGCCCATTGCGCGGCACTCAGGTGCGGCTGGAGTAGCGCGAAGCCGAGCCACGCGAACAGGGTTCCGACGGTGCCCGGAGCGCGCGGCGCCAGGCCGCTGCCGAACCCGAGTGCGATCCAGTGCGCCGGGTGCACGCCCATGAAGCGCCAGCTTGCCCGGCGCGGACCCGTGTCGACCGGCGGGTTGAGCAAGCTGGCGGTCGGCAACGTGGACATGCCGTCATTTTCGTCGCGCAGCGTGCTTCGACGGCTGCCTTTCGTGTGACGCCGGCGTGAGGCCCGGACCTCTACAAAGCCTCGCGACCGCTCCGGCGACGGTTCAACGGCGGCGATACCGACAGGGAAAACGTCCTGCGTCAGGCGCCTGCCCGGCGCCACGGTGTTCGGCCGGCGGGCGAGACTGGCCGCGGGTTCGGGCGGCGACGACCCGGCCTCGGCGGCGCTTGCGCCCGCGGGTCGGAACGGTCGACGACTCGGTGGTCGAATCGGTCAACGGCTCGGCGCTGACGGCGGGTACGGTGCAGGCAGCCGGTCGCAGCAGGCGGTGGCTGGCGCTCGCCCCTGTACGCGCGGGCGCGTCCACCTCACTTGAAATGATCGAAGGAGGCGAACATGTTGTCGACCGGCTCGCCCGCGGCGTCGATCAGGGACAGGGTGCGGGTCGCATCGATGCTGCCGATGCGGGTCACGACGACGTCGCCACGGCGCGCCGCCCGCAAGACATCCGCAGTGCATTGCGCCGGTGCGGTGAAGAGCAGTTCGTAGTCGTCGCCCCCGGACAAGGTGCACACGCGCTGCCAGTGCGGCGGCTGGCTGCGCAGCACCGCGCTGCGCGGTGCGGCGTCGATCTCGACCCGCGCGCCGACCTGGCTGGACCGCAGGATGTGGCCGAGGTCGCCGAGCAGGCCGTCGGAGATGTCGATCGCGCTCGTCGCCACACCGCGCAGCGCCTGGCCCAGCGCGACCCGGGGCGTCGGCCGCTCCATCGCGCCCCGGACCGCCGCGAGGGCCTCGCCCGGCAGCGCGAGCGAGCCGCGAAAGACTTCGAGCGCGAGGCGCGCGTCGCCGACCAAGCCGCTGACCCACAGCGCGTCGCCGGCGCGGGCGCCGGAGCGCAGCAGGGCCTGCCCGGACGGGACCTCGCCGAAGACGGTGACGCACAGCGTGAGCGGCCCCTGGGTGGTGTCGCCGCCGACGAGCTCGCAGTCGTGCTCGTCGGCCAGCGCCAGCAGGCCGCGCGAAAAGCCCTCGAGGAAGGCCGGCTCGGCGCGCGGCATCGCCAGCGCCAGCGTGAAGGCGAGCGGGCGCGCGCCGCAGGCGGCGAGGTCGCTCAGGTTGACCGCCAGCGACTTGTGGCCGAGGTGCTGCGGCGCGACGGTGCTCAGGAAGTGCCGGCCCTCCACCAGCATGTCGCTCGACACCGCGAGCTGCATCCCCGGCCCGGGCGCGAAGAGCGCGCAGTCGTCGCCGATGCCGAGCGCCGCGCGTCGCACCGGACGGCTGAAGTACCGGTCGATCAGTTCGAATTCGCCGAGCGCCATGGCTGCCATTGTGGTCTGGCGCCGGCCCGGGCTCCCCGGGTTGGCCCGCGGGAAGGGTCGGCGGGCGCTCCTACAATCCGCGCCTGCGCCCGCATCAGCCTCACCTGCGAGAGACACCCTTATGTCGACTGCCGAACAGAAGCGGGCGCAATTGCGCGTTGCCGCGCTCGAGTACCACGAGTTTCCGACCCCGGGCAAGGTGGCCATCGTGGCCACCAAGCAGATGGTCAACCAGCGCGACCTCGCGCTCGCCTACACGCCCGGCGTCGCGGCGGCCTGCGAGGAGATCGCCGCCGATCCGGCGACCGCGTTCCGCTACACCTCGCGCGGCAACCTGGTCGCGGTCATCACCAACGGCACCGCGGTGCTCGGCCTGGGCGACATCGGTCCGCTGGCGTCCAAGCCGGTGATGGAAGGCAAGGCGGTCCTCTTCAAGAACTTCGCCGGCATCGACGTCTTCGACCTCGAGGTCGAGGAGCGCAACCTCGACAAGCTGGTCGACCTGATCGCCGCGCTGGAGCCGACGTTCGGCGGCATCAACCTCGAGGACATCAAGGCGCCGGACTGCTTCTATGTGGAGCGGGCACTGCGCGCGCGGATGAAGATCCCGGTCTTCCACGACGACCAGCACGGCACCGCCATCGTGGTCGGCGCGGCGATGCTGAATGCGCTCAAGGTCAGCGGCAAGGACATCCGCGAGGTCAAGCTGGTCGCCTCGGGCGCCGGCGCGGCCTCGCTGGCCTGCCTCGGCCTGCTGGTCAAACTCGGCCTGCCGCGCGAGAACATCTGGGTCACCGACCTGGCCGGCGTGGTCTACCAGGGCCGC
>JBDSZM010000428.1:0-3871 GCA_039925165.1 Burkholderiaceae bacterium | reverse complement strand
GGGACAAAGATGGTCGACCCTTCCTGCATCTCGTTGATGTCGAGGTTAGAGCCGTTCTTCCACGGCCGCAGCGTCGACACCGGTGCCATCGGGTCCTTCACGCCGCCCTTGCGCGGCGACGGGTCGTTCGGATCGATCCCCACGGCCAGCGTACCCGGGAAGGGCTGCAGGTCGAGTGTGATGCCGGGCTTGAATTCGGTCGTGCGCTTCTGCAGGTCGAGATTGAAGAACCGCAGGAAGCCGTCGGGCATTTCCGATGCGAGCACGCCGATCGTGGGGAAGTCCTTGCCGGGCAGGTTGAAGTTGGTCGCGAACGGCTTCGGTTCGATCTTCAGGATGCGAATCTCGAGCACGTCGCCGGGCTCGGCGCCGTTGACGTAGATCGGCCCGGTCATCGAATGCGGTCCGCCGCCCGGATTCGCCTTGCGCAGTTCGACAATCTGCTCCATCGAGACGCCGGGGCGCACCTTGTCGTGCGAGTGCATCATGGTCTCGATCGACACCGTGTCGCCCGATTCGATCGTCAGCTTCGGCGTCTCCTTCGGGTCGAGCCAGCCCCACTGCACAGTGTCCAGCGTCGCCGGCAGCGTGTGGTGCTTGCCGGTCTTGACGCTGGGCGCCCACTGATGGTCGCCGCGTGCGGCTTGCTCGGCAGCGGTAGCGGTGCCGACCGCGAGCACTGCCGCCGCCACCACGGCAGCTACTTGCTGCCGCCGTTGTTGGATGTTCATCACCATCGCCCGTCTCCTCGTGTGTATGGCAGGGCGAGTCTACTCACTGCTGTCATCGCGAGCCTGACCGTGTTGAACAGCGATCAATGTCGTTGTCGGCTCCTCGCATGGGCGCAGGCTCTCGCGATCGGCCCGCCAGGCTGACTTCGGGCACCGCGCCCGGGCGATGACCCTCACATCGGCGGTGCAAACCCCTCACGCCCGGCGATCGCGCGCAGCGCGACCGGCTTGCCGTCGCGCTGGGTGGCCATGACGAGCACCTTGGCGCCCGGCACCAGCAGGGCCTTGTCGCCCGGCTTGACGGTGACGATGGGCACGTCGTCCGGGACGATCACGGTCTTCTCGCCGTCCTTGTGGCGCAGCGTGAGCGTGCCGCCTTGCGGCGCCGCGGCCCGCTCGGCCACGCTCGCATGGGTCAGGGTGCTGCCGGGTTCCAGGTCCCACGGCGGGTGGCCCTCGCCACTGCCGCGCGCCGGCTCTGGGAAGACCAGCACCTCGATGGCCCGCAGCGTGCCGTCCGGCCAGCTGCGGGCCGCGGTGCCGATGTAGCTGCCGCTCTTGATCGCGTTGGCCTCGATGGGCACGACCTCGTCGACACTGAACTTCTCGTCCAGCGCCAGCCTGATGACATGCCCGCTGCGCTCGTTCAGCACCAGAGTGCTGCCGGCGACGAGCGTCAGCTTCATGGGATTCCTGTCCGGCCGGCGGTGCGCGCGCAGTCTCGCACGATGGCGCGGCGTGCGACGGGCGGGGACATGGCGGGTGCGCTGCGGTCGTCGCCGGGCAGGTCCGGCCCCGACGGAAACGGCCGCATCGTCCCTGAACGGCGCGCCGCCGATGCAGCCCGTGCATCAATGCTTGCGGGGCTTGCACTTCCGCCGCCGCCAGCGGCACGGCAAACTCCGCTCCGGTAGCGCCGCGGGTGCGGCACTGTGGAGGCAGGATGAGCGAGACGGATCCCAACCCCCTGACGGCCTGGATCGGCCGGCGCGAGACGCAGCACGACACCCTCGGGCCGACCCCGGTGCGTGCCCTCGCGGCCACGCTCGACCACCCGGCCGCGGCCGTCGACCCCGGCACGTCGCTGCCGCCGCTGTGGCACTGGCTGTACTTCCTGCCGCTGCACGGCCAGTCCGAGATCGGCCCCGACGGCCACGCCAGGCGCGGCGGCTTCATGCCGCCGGTGCCTTTGCCGCGGCGCATGTGGGCCGGCAGCCAGTTCGAGTTCCGCACGCCGCTGTGCGTCGGCGATCGCGTGACGCGCCATTCGACGATCGAGGACGTGAGCGTCAAGTCGGGCCGCACCGGCCCGCTCGTGTTCGTCAAGGTGCGACACGATCTGCACCGCAACGACGACACCGGGCCGGCGCTGGTCGAGCACCACGACATCGTCTACCGCGAGGCCCGGCAGCCCGGCGACGTCGACCCGCCGCCGCAGGCCGCGCCCACCGGCGCGGCGTGGCAGCGCGAGATCCTGCCCGACGACGTGTTGCTGTTCCGCTACTCGGCGCTGACCTTCAACGGCCACCGCATCCACTACGACCGGCGCTACGTGACCGAGGTCGAGGGCTATCCGGGACTCGTCGTCCACGGGCCGCTGATCGCGACGCTGCTGATGGATCTGCTGCGGCGCGAGGCGCCGCAGGCCGAGGTGACGGGCTTCCGCTTCAGGGCGGTGCGCGCGACATTCGACGGCATGCCGATGCGGGTCAACGGTCAGCCGTCGGCCGATGGCAAGTCGGTGCACCTGTGGGCGCAGGACCACGAAGGCTGGCTCACGATGGATGCGACCGCCACGCTGCGTTGAGCCGCCACCTCTTTTCATCTCCCAGGACCTGTTCATGCAACCCTTGCGCGGCATCACCGTCGTCACCCTCGAACACGCGATCGCCGCGCCGTTCGCGACCCGCCAGCTCGCCGATCTGGGCGCGCGCGTCATCAAGATCGAGCGCCCCGGCAGCGGCGACTTCGCGCGCGGCTACGACACCCGGGTGCGCGGGCTGGCCTCGCATTTCGTCTGGACCAACCGATCGAAGGAGAGCCTGACGCTCGACGTCAAGCATCCTGACGCGGCGCAGGTGCTGGAGCGGCTCGTCATCGACAAGGCCGACGTGGTGGTGCAGAACCTGGCGCCCGGCGCCTCCGGGCGGCTCGGCATGGGCTACGAGCGCTTGAGCAGCCTCAAGCCCGCAGTCATCGTGTGCGACATCTCTGGCTACGGCGCCGACGGCCCGTACCGCGACAAGAAGGCCTACGACCTGTTGATCCAGAGCGAGGCCGGCTTCGTCTCTGTGACCGGCACGCCCGAGGTAGCCTGCAAGGCCGGCGCGTCGATCGCCGACATCGCCGCCGGCATGTATGCCTACAGCAGCATCCTCGCGGCGCTGCTCCAGCGTGCGCAGACCGGGCGGGGCCAGCACATCGACATCTCGATGCTGGAGTCGCTCGCCGAGTGGACCAGCTACCCGCTGTACTACGCCTACGACGGCGCGCCGCCACCGCCACGCACCGGCGCCGCGCACGCCACCATCTACCCCTACGGCCCGTTCCCGACCGGCGACGGCGGCACCGTCATGCTCGGCCTGCAGAACGAGCGCGAGTGGGTCAAGTTCTGCGAGGTGGTGCTGCAGCAGCCGGCCCTGGCGACCGACCCGCGCTACGCCGGCAATGCGAAACGGGTGGCCGAGCGCGCCGGGCTGTACGCGCTCATCGTCGAGACGTTCCGCCCGTTGACCGCGCCGCAACTGGTCGAACGCCTCGAGGCCGCGCAGATCGCCAATGCCCGCGTCAACACCATGCAGGAGGTCTGGGACCACCCGCAGCTCGCGGCGCGCGGGCGCTGGCGCGAGGTCGGCTCGCCGGCCGGCCCGCTGCCCGCCATGCTGCCGCCCGGCACCTGGGACGAGGGGCCGCGCATGGACCCGATACCGGCGCTCGGCGAGCACACGGATGCGCTGCTGGCCGAGCTGGGGTACGAAGCGGCGGCCATCGCGCGTCTGCATGCGGATGGGGCGGTGTGAGGGTGTCGACGTTGCGTCGTTATTTGTTCGGAAGAGGTGGCAAGGCCGTGGCCGGGTGGCGGGCTCCGCTTCATTGCGGCGGTCGGCCCGCCCTGCGGGCCGACTGCGCTGCGGTGCTCG
>JBDSZM010000427.1:0-4694 GCA_039925165.1 Burkholderiaceae bacterium | reverse complement strand
CGTTCGAGCCCGAACACCAGCTTGTGCAGCACGCCGAACATCAGCTCGAGCTTGCGCCCGGCGATGCCGGCGTTCATCGCATCGACCACCAGGTTCAGATAGCGCGACTGCCGGTCATGGCTGCGGTTGAAGAGCTTGATCGACTGCACGCCGCGCAGCGACTCGAGGAAGTGGCTCGCGCTGCGCGCCTCGAAGACGATGGCCTCCTCCGCGGCGTCGCGTTGCGGCCGGAAGAAGGCCCAGCGCAGCAGCGCGTAGCAGGCGACGCAGCCGAGCGCCATGGCGGTCAGCGTGACGCTGTAGAACAGCATCATGGCGAGCGTGACGATCACCAGCGTGCCGTCGAGCACCGCCTCGATGAAGCTGGTGGTGAGGGTCTTCTGGATCTGCTCGACCGCCTGGAAGCGCGACATCACGTCGCCGGTGTGGCGGCGCTCGAACCAGTCGACCGGCAGCCGCATGAGGTGCGCGAAGACGTTTGACAGCCACTGCAGGTTGAGCGTGCTCGACAGGTGCAGCACCGCCCAGGAGCGGATTGCCCCGGCGCCGACCTGGATCAGCACCAGCAGGCCAAAACCGAGCCCGAGCGTGACCAGCAGGTCGCGGTCGGCGCTCACCAGCACGCCGTCGACCACCCATTGCATGAAGAACGGCGACAGCAGCATGAAGCCCTCGAGCGCCAGCGCGAGGGCGAAGACCTGGCCGAGGGAGCGCTTGAGCCCGCTGACCCGGCCGAGCATCTGGCGCAGGCCGACCCGCGGCCGCTCGGTGCGCGGGCGAAAGTCGGCCATCGGCGACATCTCGAGCGCGACGCCGGTGAAGTGCCGCGACACCTCGTCGAGCGAAAGGCGACGCACGCCGCGCGCCGGGTCGTGCAGCACCACGCCGTCGCGGTGGACCGACTTCAGGACCACGAAATGGTTCATGCCCCAGTGCAGCACGCAGGGCAGTTCGAGCTGCGGCAGGTGCTCCATCTCGGCCCGGACCGCGCGCGCATTCAGGTCGAGCCGCCCGGCCAGCCGCACCAGGTCGGCCAGAGTCGCGCCCTTCTGCGACACGGCGTGGCGTTGCCGCAGCGTGGCCAGGTCGGTGCGGTGGCCGTGGTGCGCCGCGATCATCGCCAGGCAGGCCAGGCCGCACTCGGCGACCTCGGTCTGCAAAAGCATCGGCAGGCGCGCGCGGCGCAGGCCCAGGCCGGCCAGCAGCGCGGCACTCATGGGGCGGCCCTCGTGATGCGCACCTCGGAGTTCGCGCTTCGGGCGGCCGGGCGGGCGCATGCAACGCGACGCCGGCTCACATTCGCCCCGCGATGCCGAGCACCGGCTCGAAGATCCACTCGATCAGCCGGCGCCGGTCGAGCAGCACGTCGGCATCGAGCTGCATGCCCGGCACCAGCGGCTGGGCCACGCCGTAGGCCGCCACGCTCTGCGCATCCAGGTCGACCGTGACCCGGTACAGCGGCTCGCTCGCATCGCCGCCCGGGCGCAGCGCGGCCAGTTCGGCGGCCTGCAACGGGGCTCGCGACACCTGGGCGACATGGCCGGCCTGGTGGCCGAACTTCTGGTACGGAAAGGCCTGGTAACGCAGGCGCACCGGCTGGTCGTGGCGCAGGAAGCCGACCGCGCTGGACGGCGCATAAAGGTGCGCCTGCAGCCGCGCGTTGGCCGGCAGCAGGCTGGCGAGCGCGGTCGCCGGCGTGACGGTCTGGCCGGGCTCGGCCAGCACGCCGCTGATCACGCCGTCCTGCGGGGCCCGCACCACCAGCTGGGTCCGTGCCGCGTTCTCGGCACCCTGCTGTGCCAGCGCGGCCAGCTCGCGTTCGATCTCGCTGTGCTGCGCGCGCGCGGCAAGCGGGAGCTCATGGTGTTGCGACTCCAGCACGCCGATGTCACGCAGTTGAGCCGCGCGCTGGCGCGCCAGCGCCGCGACCTGCGCCCGCAGCCCGAGGATCTCCTGCGCCTGGGTCTGGACCTGGGCCGCGGATATGAAGTTCTCGCGGTGCAGCGACTCCAGGCGCGCCTGCGCGTCGCGCGCCAACGCCAGACGCTGGTTCTGCAGCGTGGCTTCTGCGTCGATCTGGATCAGTTCGCCGCGCATGGCGTCGATCTGGCGGGCGAGCGCGGCGCGGCGCTCCTGCAATCGCAGGTCGACCTCGCGCGCACTCGCGCCCAGGCTGCGCTCGCGCACCGAGAGGCTGGAGCCGATGGCGCGCTGCGCGTCGCCATCGGCCGTGGCCTGGGCGACCGACAACACGAACAGCACGTCGCCGGCGTGCACGGTCGCCCCTTCGGCGACGCGGTTCTGCAGCACCAGCGCCGACTGCGGGGCGAGCAGGCGCACCACGCCGCGGTCGGGCACCAGATGACCGGCGATGCGCGCCTTGCGGGTGTATTCGCCCAACACCAGCCAGGCCGCGACGGCCAGCACCGTGCAGAGCACGAAGCCGGTCAGCAGCGCCAGCGAGGGCGGCCGCACCAGCTGGATGCTGCCGAGCCAGTGACGCTGCCGGTGCTCGATGGCCTCGCGCCGAAAGAGTTGGTTCATGCCCGCTCGCGGTTCAGGGTCGACGCTCGATGAATCGCGGTTCGCACTCACCCGAACCGCGGGACGACGAACCTGAACCCGGATTGCGCCGGATTACCAGTACTTCTTCGGCAACTCGCAGAACCCGCCGGCCACGCGCTCCAGGCTCCTCAGGTCGAGCGGCTGGGGTGCCGCCGGTTTACGGTCGCTGGCCGTCGCTGTCGCGGTGCGCGTCGTCGCAGCGGGGGTCTTCTGGCGGTTGGTTTTTTGCATGCTGGACTCCGGTGGGGACTACCGCGCACTCGAAGAAGTGCACTCACCGGATTGCATCAGCCCGCCGTGGCGCGGGGTACTGTCAGCTCTTACAGGGTTGCGCTTTGTGGCGTGCCGGCGTCAGCGGATGAGCCCGAGCCGCAAGGCCTTCAGCACTGCCTGGTGCTTGTTCACGCAGCCCAGCTTGTGCATGGCATTGTTGACGTGCAAGACCGCGGTGCGTTCGGTGATGCCCAGCACCGCCCCGACCTCCCACGCGGTCTTGCCTTCCATCGTCCAGCGCAACGCCTCGAGCTCGCGGGGCGTCAGAGCCACGGCGCCCGGCTCCGGCGACGCCGGCACGAGGATCCGCAACGCGGCGTCCTGCGCCAGCACCGCGAACAGCTGCAGGTCGGCCACCACGCGGGTCAGCTCGCCCGGATCGGACGGCACCGGCTGGTCGCGCTCGACGCCGAATACGAAATGCCGCCCCTCGGGCAGGTGCAGCGCCATCGCGATGCCGGCGTGGTAGCCGTAGCGCGCCTGCTGCTCCCACATCTCGCCCTGGCCGCAGGCGACGTAGGTGGCCTGGTCCCACACGATGGGTGTGCTCTGGCGCTTGCAGTGCTGCATCACCGGGTCGGCTCGGCCGTCCTCGGTGTCTTCGTAGGTCTCGCGATAGCCCGCGGGCGTGTTGTCGACCGTGATGAACTCGGGCTCGCCGAGGAAGTGGTCGATGACAGTGGTCGCAGTGACCGTCGCGAAGCCGATGTCCTGGGTGAAGCGCACCAGCTCACCCAGGAGTTCGTCCCGGTTCGTTGTCTTGGCAACGGATAAGAAACCTTGCTGCAGCATCGCCCTTGTATGGTCCTGCGACGCCGAAGTGCGCCGGCGTGATGTTTGCCCCGAATTCGCCGGCGTCCCTGCAAGGGTTTACAGATGCCGTACCCGCCGAACCCGCCCACACTGCGCGCCCACCACCCTGCCGAATTCAACCCCGGCGGCGCACACCATGCTCCCCATGACCCCCGCCTGGACCGTCTACGCCTGGCCCCCTGTATTGTGGCAGGCCGCCCGTGCGCCCCGCCTGCATCTGACCCACCTCGGAACCAGCGTCTTGAAAGCCGATTTCGCCAGCGGCCCGAACAGCGGCCAGACCTTGTGGGCACAGTCGGACCGGGGCGACGGCTCGGCCGGCGTGGCGTGGGACTGGATCGAACTGCGCGACGGCGTGGTGGCAATCGCCGATCCGCTGGGCGTGATCACCAACCTGACCCTGCTCGACGCGCACGGCGAGGCGCTGAGCCCGGTCGCCGCGGCGCTGCACCTGAACCAACTGGTGCATTCGCTGCCGTGGCAGACCGAGGTCTGTCGGGCGCTGCAGCTGCAGCCGAACAGCTGACCTGCGCCATCGACGTCGCAGCCGGAGAGACGCGGCGGTGCGGGTGCGAAAGTTGCTCGATGAGGGCATGTCCAAGCCCTCGCTGCTGCGCATCGTCAGCGTCGCCGCCGATGTGCGTCCGGCCGAGTCCGGAGCGCTCGACGAGGCAAGCGCACACGAGCAGGCCGAGCACTCGCGCCGCCTGCGCATCGGCCTGCTCCAGAACGGCCACAACATCGTGGCGGTGCTGCCAGCCGACATCCACCTGCCCGACCGGGTCTCTCAAATCGCGCGCGACATGATCATTGTCGAGGTCCAGAGCCAGGCTCACGACACGCTCGAGCACGTGGTGCTGGCCAGCCGCGACGCACGCCGGCGGATCGTGCTCTTCTCACCGACGAGAGCGACACCGGCCACGTCGGCGCTGCGATCGCCGCCGAGTTCACGACCTACGTGGTGGCCCGCCTCGCGACCGAACGTGCACTACCGCAAGGAGGTGCTCGACTTCCTCTACACCCACCACGGCCAGCCCCAGAAG